>PNAR01000186.1 GCA_003169715.1 Acidobacteriaceae bacterium
CTCTCTTATCGAGGGCCACCCGCGTGGAGGATGGCGGACTGTTCTAACAAGCGATCAGGGCACGTCCCCGAGAGGCATCGCGTCCGGCAAAAACATTGCCTTTCCCCGTAGCGCCGCGATCTATCTCGCGCTGCTACAATGCCTTGTTTCTTGGTTCCCATCAGAAGCCACGAACTTTCGCCCGCACAATAACGTATGTTGTTACGGTGTGAATAGCTGTTATAGGGAGTTAGATTGGAAGACGCCCATGTGGCCGCAATGCTGGTCCGTCGCTGCATTGCTGGCGAGGCTGCCGCGTGGGAGGAGATTGTGCAGCGCTATCACAAGCGCATTTACAACATCTGCTATCGTTTTTCTGGCTCGCCCGATCAAGCCCAGGACCTCACGCAAGAAGTCTTCATCAAAATGTACGGCAGCCTGAAGTCTTACGATTCACAGCGGGCGGCCTTCATGACCTGGATGACGACCATCACTCGTAACCTGCTGGTAGATTACTTTCGTAAATCGAAGCAGGAGCGCATGACCGACTCGCTCGATTCCGCGCCTTCCGAACATGAAGATGCCATGCCACTTGCCGAGCGCATTCCCGATAAGGCTTCGCCCCCCGATGCGCGAGTCCAGAGCCGGGAGACGAAGGAAGCTGTGCACCGGGCGTTGCAAAAACTGTCTCCCGACCTGCGGGAGGCTGTAATCCTGCGGGATCTTCAAGATATGGATTACCGTGAAATAGCCACCGTCCTTCGGGTTCCGGAGGGTACCGTCAAGTCAAGAATAAACCGTGGGCGAGCGGAACTTGCGCGCCTGCTACAACGTACATATAGGCAGGTAATGTAATGGCGGATCAAGACAAAAACATGATGCAGTGCGCTGAGTTCGAACGCACCCTCAGCGACGCTTTAGATGAGAAGCTGGACGCCCAGAGTTTCGAGGGTTTTCAGGCGCACGCACGAAGCTGTTCGGCGTGCGGTCCATTGCTGGCGGAAGCTGATGCGGGCCGGCGCTGGCTCAAATCTCTCGAAGAAATTGAGCCTCCCGCGCGTCTCATCGAAAACATTCTTGTCGCTACGAGTGGGCTCGACACGTCAAGGCTGGGCGCGGCTCGCCGCATCGGGTCTCAAGTGACTTGGGTGGAGCGGCTCCGCGATTGGGCGGGATCTGTGTTCGCACCTGCGTTCGCGGTGGCGCGTCAGCCACGTTTCGCCATGTCGTTTGGCATGGCATTTTTCTCGCTGTCAATTTCGCTAAGTCTCGCCGGAGTGAAGCTGAACGATCTGCGTCATGTGGATTTGCGACCCAGCGCGGTTAAGCGCAGCTATTATGAGACCTCTGGCCGGGTGGTGAAATATTACGAGAACATCCGCTTCGTGTATGAGATTGAATCCAGAGTGCGGGAATTTAAGCAGGCCACGGTTCCGGTCGAGCCGCCGCCAGAAGAGAAAGCCAAGCCCCGAAAAGATAACACCAGCGAACAACCAGAAAAAAGACAGGATCGCAACTACAGCCAGGAGGATAATCAGCCCATTCTGGCGGTTATCCCCAACAATCCCCCTGTAGTGAATGGGACCACTGACAGGAGGCTTTCATGAACTGCGCCAACCATCCTACGAATTTAGCGATTGCATATTGCCGCACCTGCGGAAAGCCGTTATGCGCCGCCTGCAAGCGCGATGTTATGGGAGTGATTTATTGCGAGCAGTGTCTCGCAGAACGGCTGAAGGATGTACATCCAAATGTACAGCCGCCGGCCCAAGGATTCGTTTCCTCGACACCCATCGGAAGCATGGCGGGTGCGGGACCGCATCCCGCAGTTGCCGGTATCCTCGCTGGTTTTTTCCCCTTCGGCGTCGGTGCTGTTTATACCGGCCAATATGCCAAGGGACTGGCTCACCTGCTTATCTTTACCGGACTGATTTGGGGACTTTCCTCCGGACACTTTGGCGGCATGGAACCGGTGCTCGGAATCGCGATGGGGTTTTTTGTTGTCTATCAAATCATTGATGCTGTGCGTTCAGCCCATGCCATTCGAATGGGAGCGCCCCCTCCCGATCCTTTTGGCTTTAATCGCACTTTTGGAATTACCGATCCAGCGCCCGCCACTGCCACCGCCGGCTCCGCAGGTGCCTCCGCTCCTTTGCCGCCGGTAACTGAAACTCACAGCGGAAAAGTGCCTACAGCGGCCGTGATTCTTATTGGGCTTGGCGTTCTCTTTCTGCTGCAAACGGCGGGTGTTTTTGAATTTAATGTGGATAGGATCTGGCCACTCTTCCTTATCGGCCTTGGGGTCTGGCTTTTTGTAACGCGGTCGGGAATGTTGGGCCACGGCTATGGTGGTGGATGCGGACCCGGGCAGGTGTGGGACGGGTACAATCCTCGCGGCTATAACCGAAGAGTATGGTCGGGTCCGATTTGGCTTATCACAATCGGCGGATTGTTTCTGATCCAGAGCTTCGACGGCCCCGGATTCGGGCGCACTTGGCCCGTCCTTCTCCTCGTGGTGGGACTGATGAAGTTGATGGGAAACAGAACTCCACAGATTCCACCTGCGGCGCCCCCGCCCCCGGCTGGGTTCGATTCGGGTCCCGGGCCGATTCCTCCGCCTGAGAATCAGTCTGCTTCCAACGAGGTGAAAAATGGCTAGCCCAGTGCAAACGCCGCGCCCCCGAGTCCGTCATTCCTATGCCGGACCCATAGTGCTGATCATTATTGGAATCGTGTTTCTTATGGGCACGATGGGCGTGCTCGACTGGGCCGATTTCGGGCACTGGTATGCCCACTACTGGCCGGTGCTGCTCATTCTGTGGGGCGTGATTAAGCTGGTTGAATATCAACAAGCTCAACATGAAGGAGCTCGCTATCCGGGCATCGGCGCGGGCGGGGTATTTCTCCTGATCATGCTGATTGGATTCGGAATAGCCGCCACCCAGGCTTCGCGCGTGGACTGGGAAGCATTCGGCGATCACACCAATTGGGACAATGGCGATTTCTTCCAGAACATGCATATCTTCGGCCCGAGTTACACCTTCAACGACGAAATAAGTCAATCTTTTCCCGCCACAGCAAATCTGCACGTGAACAGCGGCCGCGGAAATGTCAGTATCCAGGACTCGGACGACAATCAAATTAAAGTCGTGATCTCGAAACGGCTGCATGCGCGAAACCAGCAGGATGCAGACAAGTACAATCTGTCTACCAAACCGAAGATTAATGTCAGCGGCAACCTTGTCACTCTCGATGCCAACACGCAGGGAGCTGGCGATCACGGCGTGGCAACCGACATGACCATCTCATTGCCGCGAAAGGCCTCCGTCGTAATTTCGACGCGGCATGGCGATGTCAGCGTGTCGGGCCGCGACGGCGACATTGATATCACCAGCGCGCACGGAGATGTCTCTGCGACTGACATTCATGGCAAAGTTACGGTGGACCTCGATCAGGGCTCGGCGCAGCTTTCTAAAATCGGCGCTGACGTGTCCATACGCGGCCACGCGAATGACGTTTCTCTGGATGACGTCGCCGGCTCAGTCCGCTTGGATGGCGAATTCATGGAGAGCGTGAAACTTTCTAAAATCGCGAAGTCCGTTACCTTTAAGTCTCCCCTCACCGATATCGAATTCTCGAAGCTAGACGGCGATCTCGATTTGGATCGCGGCGATTTGCAAGCTACGAACATCACCGGACCTTTACGCTTAAATACCCGCTCAAAAGATATTCGTCTTGATGGAATGGCAGGTGATGTCCGCTTACAAAACGAAAATGGGACCGTGGAAGTGCACGTGAACAAAGTGGGCAGCATGCAGGTGGATAATCGTCAGGGCGACATCCAGATTTATTTACCGGACAAGGCCGGCTTCCAAGTGGATGCAACCGCGCGAGGCGGCGAAGTGCAATCCGACTTCACAGATATTAAGATCGTTAGTAGAGACGATCAGGCGACGGCGTCCGGAAATGTCGGCGGAGGCGGCCCGCACCTGGTGCTGAACAACGAACACGGCACCATAGAAATCCGCAAAGCTTCATCGGCGGATGCGGACAACTCTGGCTCCTCATCGCCGAAGACTCCCAAGGGGTCACACATACCACAGCCCACGGACAATTAGACGATATTTTCTTCAGCGGATATCCTAAACCCCCGAGACGTGGCGCGCCTCTCCACCCTGCTCACTGCATGGAGTTAGTCCGCAGCAGGTTCCACTTCGACTTTCCCATTTGCTCCTGACTTTAGATAGGCCCACGGTATGGTCGCATCGTGCGTGAATATAGTCAGCCATTTTTCAGGAACAGCTTTTGCGTAATAGCGTTTCCGGCTGCTTATGACCTCGAGCGGATACAGATCGAAGCCCATTCCCCAGGTAATGGGAACATGAGCGGCGGTCGGGACGAGGTCGGAAATGTAACAGGCCGTCCGCCCTCCGCTGCTAATGATCACTGCCTGCATGTCGCGGGTATGCCCCGGAAAAACCTGAACCGAAATGCCCGGCACGATTTCCTGATCTCCGTGAAGGAGCTGCATCTGTCCGCTTTCCACGAGCGGATTATAGTTATCGCTTATGTAGGAAATAGCGTCCCGTTCGGCGGGTTTTTGCGCACGCTGCCACTCCCCTTCTTGAACGTAGTACTTCGCCTTCGGAAACGTCGCTACGGCATTTTCACCGCGGCGCACTGTGTTCCATCCGCAGTGATCGAAATGCAAATGGGTGTTGATTACGATATCTACTTCGTCGGGAGAAATGCCGCCGCCGTGGAGATTTTCTAGTAACCGGGCAGGTTGGCCATAGATGCCGATCATTTTTTCGGTAAGCTTACTGCCGATGCCAGTCTCAATGAGTATTGTCTGGCTGCCCGTGCGGACCACCAGCGAATTCAATCCCGAGGGAACGCGATTCTTCTCGTCGGCGCGAAGCTTCTTCTCCCACATCACTTTCGGTATGACTCCGAAAAAAGCTCCGCCATCCAGGTGATAGATACCGTCTGAGACGATCGTTAATTCAAAGTCACCAAGGGTTTTGCGATTCATTCCTGGTTCTTGCTCCATTCCCGTTCGTGGTTTTAAGGCTTGGCGGCGTAGGACAGCCTTTGAGCCACCACGTACATGCTAAAATTGAAGCGCAGCACTTCTCAAGATGGCCTCTGACGTTCAACATCTAAGCGAGTTGCAACAATTCGATCGAGAAATACTTCGCCTTAAAGAAGAAGTTGCCGCCTTCCCCAAACGCATCGCCCAGATCGAACAAAGACTCGCCGGAACTAAAGCACACCTCGAAACGGCAAAAGTCGCGGTAAAAGCGGACGAAGCCGCGCGGCGCAAATACGAAACTGCGATTCAAGACTTGCAACAAAAAATCTCCAAATACCGCGACCAATCTTTAGCGGTTAAAACTAACGACCAATATAAAGCATTGATGGCCGAGATTCAGTTTGCCGAGCAGGACATTCGTGCCAACGAAGATAAAATCCTCGATCTGATGGTGAACGCCGAGGCTCGGGAAAAAGACGTCAAAGCCGCCGAGGCCAAGCTGAAGGCCGAGATGGCTGAAATCGAAAAAGAAAAAACGGAAGCCAGGCAGCGGACCGCCGAAGATGAAAAACAGCTGGCGGAGTGGAATGCGAAGCGCGACACCGCCAGGGCCGGAGTGAGCGCCGATCTGCTGCGTCACTATGATCGGGTGCTGAAATTTCGTGGCAGCGGACTGGCGGAAGTCCGCGATCAAAAGTGTATGGGATGCCAGGTCATGCTTCGTCCGCAGACTTACAACGAAGTCCGCAGCGGACAGTTGGTCTTTTGCGAATCCTGCCAGCGCATTCTATATTTCGATCTCGCCACCGAGATCGCGCCGGAGCGTCCCAGTCTTACCGCGAAAAAGCGCACACGGCCCAAAGCCCATATTGACCGGGCCTGGATTTACCGTCCTGATTTCGCGGAAGTCGGAGAAGTTTTCCTGGCGTTCGTGAACGCAAAAGGAAGCTCCAGCCGGCGGGTTTACGATGCGCACACAGGCCGAAAAGTCGGCGACACTCAACATGAAACCGGCGATTTCAATGCGGCCTTTGCTGACGACGTTTCCTCGGGGATCCTGCTGAACAGTGGGCTCGACGAACAACAACTAGAAGAATGGAATCCGGAATTGCCGATGACGATTCTCGACGAATTGAACGGCGATCTCAAAATCGCCCGCGCCGAAACAACTTCCGCAGAAACCCAATCCGCGCCCCAGACCACCTAAACAATCACGTAGAGACAGCCGCCCTCGGCTGTCTGGCCCGACTTGTCATTCTGGTACTGTTTACGCGCTCCGCGGGGTACATATTAATTGGGCCACTCTCAATAAACTGTCGAGTATTATTGCTACCCTACATAAGCAATCTGTTCGCTCGTTACATGGAAGCGCATGCGGTCCGGTGAT
>PNAR01000148.1 GCA_003169715.1 Acidobacteriaceae bacterium
CCGATCGGCAGCGCCAATCACAAGAAAGTTGAAGACTACATCCTCGCGCACCTGAAGGGCGACACAGTGGAATCTGATAGCTTTACGGCGGATACGCCTGAAGGTAAGCTTCCGGTGCACAACATCACCGCAAAATTTCCCGGAAGCCGCGACGGCATCATCGTCGTCGCCAGTCACTACGACACGAACTACCCTTTACGCAATACTTCATACATCGGAGCAAACGACGGCGCATCGTCTAGCGCGCTCTTGCTCGAAATCGCAAACCAATTGCGCGGAAAAAAGCGCGAAGGGTATAGCGTATGGCTGGTATGGGACGATGCCGAAGAAAGTATAAAACCCGACACCGAACTTCCTTTCCTGAGTGACAGTCTTTACGGTATTCGCCATATTGCCGACAAGTGGCAAACTGACGGCACCTTAAAGAAGACGAAGGCTTTTATTCTGGCCGACATGATCGGCGANNAGGGCGACGGAACTCTGAAGAAGATCAGGGCCTTTCTTCTGGCCGACATGGTGGGCGACGCCGATCTCAACATTGATCGCGATCTGAACTCTACGCCGTGGCTGGAAAACGTTGTGGGAGAAGCGGCGAAGCGCCTGGGATATCAATCCCATTTTTTTGCACGGACCGGGATAGTGGGCGACGATCATGTTCCGTTCCTTGAGCGCGGGGTTCCATCCGCTGATCTTATAGATTTTGATTATGGCTATAACAACGTGTTTTGGCATACAACACAGGACACTGTTGACAAACTCAGCCCTAAAAGCCTCGATATCGTCGGGAGCGTAATTCTCGAAACTGTGAACTTGCTGGATCAACGTTAGCTGGCTGTTCAACGGTGAACCACGTAGGCCCGGACGCCCTCGTCCGGGTGAGCGAGCGAAGCTCGCCACGATCGAGCACGCTGCCGCGAACCTTCCCCTGCGCAAGGCCGTCTCCGCCAAATCGCTATTTCACTTTTCTCAAATTTCATTTCTAATCCACTGCGGCACATACCGCCGGTGATCTGATTGAACCAACCACTCTTTTGGATTTTCTTCACTCTGTTTGTAATCGCAATGCTCGGCCTCGACCTTGGGCTGCATAAGCGATCGAAGGTGATTAGTCTTCGTAAAGCCCTGATCTGGAGCGCTATTTGGGTCGGTCTTGCTGTGGGGTTTGCTGCCGTACTTTATTTTTGGCAGGGCCGCACAGCCACGCTGGAATTCACAACCGCCTATGTGATCGAGCTCTCGTTAAGTGTGGATAATCTTTTTATCTTTCTCCTGATATTTCGCTACTTCCGCGTGCCCGCCGGCGATCAACATAAAGTGTTGTTCTGGGGAATTATTGGCGCGATCATGATGCGCGGAATATTTATTGTGACAGGAGTAGGACTGTTCCGAAAATTCGGCTGGGTGATTTATTTCTTCGGCGCTCTCCTGATCTACAGCGGCATCAGATTCGCCACACAGGGAGACGCTGAAATCCATCCCGAGAAAAGCTGGATGCTCGCGCTGTTCCGCCGGTTCATCCCAGTCACCGATGATTTTGAAGGCGACAAGTTCTTCGTTCGCCGCTCGCGGCTCCATGCCACCCCACTATTGATTGTGCTCTTGTTGATTGAGACCACTGACGTGCTGTTTGCCACCGATTCGATTCCCGCTGTTCTCGCGATAACTCTTAACGTGGTCATTGTGCTTACATCCAACATTTTTGCGATTCTGGGTTTGCGTTCCATGTATTTTGCCCTGGCTGGAATGATGGAAATGTTTAAATATTTGCATTATGGGCTTTCAGCGGTGCTAATTTTTGTGGGAACTAAGATGCTGATCGGGCACTACTACCAAATCTCAACAAGCATTGCGTTGACAACGGTAGGGATCATATTGCTTGCATCTGTAATGGCTTCAGTGCTCCCAAAGCGGAAAAAGCTTTAACCAGAGCTTCAACCACAGAGGACACGAAGGTACACAAAGGAAAACCAGATCACTCAATGCACAATAGTAGTAACCTGAAATAGTAATCGAATCCAAATTGGTTGAACGTATGTCGCTTTAGTTTTCCTTTGTGTACCTTCGTGTCCTCTGTGGTTGAAGCTCTTCAGTTAAATCGGATCGAATCGCCTTTGATGATGGAATGTTTCAGGAATTTTGCATCATTGTGATCGGGGAAATCGGTCCGGTAATGGGCGCCGCGGCTTTCTTCTCGCGCCAATGCCGAGCGGGCCACCAGCATTCCGACGGCGAGCAGGTTTTGTGCTTCATGGTCCCGCCTGGTTTGTGGCTTGATCGTCGGTGGACGCAACTCCTCCAAGCGTAGAATCGCGTGTCTCAGTCCCGCGCCCGTGCGAACGATCCCTACATCTTTCCACATTAAATCCTGAATATGCCGAATTGTGCTTTCGGTGCTCGCGTCAGCGGGGCCGTCTGAGGTTGTTGTCCGAGGATGTGATCCAGGCCTTCCAGACCGGGATCGCAATTCTTCCCGCATAGTTCGTCCTGCTCTGGCGCCAAAAACTAAACCTTCGAGCAGGGAATTGCTCGCCAGGCGATTCGCTCCATGCACGCCGGTCGCGGCGGCCTCGCCCGCAGCGTAGAGTCCCGGCAACGTCGTTCGCCCCTCCAGATCCGTTCGCACGCCGCCCATTGCATAGTGCGCCGCAGGACGAATAGGAATGAATTCGGATGTCATGTCAACGTTGTATTGCATGCACGTCGCATAGATTCGAGGAAATCGTAATCTCATCTTTTTCGAATCAAGATGAGTCAGGTCCAAATAGACAACAGGATCTTTTGCCGGGCTGACCTCAAGTTCGTGCATGATCGCACGGGCTACGATGTCACGCGGCGCCAGCTCTCCTAACGGATGATATTTAGCCATGAAGCGGTCCAGTTCCGCGTTCCTCAAGCACGCACCCTCTCCGCGAAGGGCTTCAGAAAGCAAAAATCTGGGAGCATTTTTTAAATACAAAGCGGTCGGGTGAAACTGAATGAATTCCATATCGCCGATTTCCGCTCCAGCGCGAAAAGCCATGGCGACGCCGTCTCCGGTGGCAACAGCGGGATTCGTCGTGTTGCGATATAGCTGGCCCATGCCACCGGTTGCGAATAAAACAGCCGACGCGGCAACCTGCCTTTGTTCGCCCATTTTGCCGATAGCGTGAATGCCGCAAGCCCGTCCGTCCTGCAATCTCAGGTCGGTGGAGAATTCGAATTCACAAATGGAAATATTCTTGAGCGTTTTCGCTTTAGCATAAAGCGCACGGAGAATCTCGCGCCCGGTGGAATCGCCGTGAGCATGCAGGATCCGGCTGCGGCTGTGCGCTCCTTCCCGTCCAAAGGTTAGTTTTGTGCCTTGCCGGTCAAATTCCGTTCCCCACTGAATAAGTTCTTCGATGCGAGCCGGTGCATCTTCAACCAAAAGCTTGGCGGCTTCGAGATTGCAAAGGCCGTCGCCCGCGAGAAGGGTATCTTGCAAGTGCAGGCTGATTTCGTCCTCATCGCTTAACGCGGCGGCGATCCCGCCTTGAGCCCATTGGGTATTGGAATCCGTGACCTCTTTTTTGGCGAGAACCACAACTCTGCCCGCGGAAGCGAGTTCGATAGCTGCGCGCAGTCCAGCCACGCCCGCTCCCACAACCAGAAAATCGGTTTCAGAAGGGGCGCTACTCATGGCATTAGCTCTCTGCGGAAACCAAAATGTTATCACGAGGATTATGACTTGCTTGCATCTGTTATCCGGCAAGGATGCGAGTGAATCTTAAGTTATGATGAGAGGCCATGCCACCCGCCACCAGCATAAGAATCAATCTGCCTGGGCATACCTATGACGCCATAATTTCAAGCGGGCTGCTCCTCACAGCCGGCGAACACTTGCGGGGTTTAGTAGAGAATGACAAGCGACTATTCGTAATCACAGTCCCACCCGTTCGCCGCAAGTGGGGCAAGAAGCTGATGGCTTCACTGACGGCTGCGGGATTTTTCGCCAGAATGATCGAGATGCAGGATGGCGAACGCCACAAGAAGCTTTCCACCGTCGAACTGTTGGCGGAGAAGTTGACCCGGCTCGGCGCGGAGCGAAATGCGGTAATTATCGCGCTGGGCGGAGGCGTGGTCGGCGATGTCGCGGGGATGTTAGCGTCCCTGTACATGCGCGGAATAAACGTCGTGCAGATTCCCACTACCGTCCTGGCGCAAGTGGACGCCTCAATCGGCGGTAAGACTGGCGTAAATCTGCGAACTGGGAAAAATCTTCTGGGGACATTCCATCAGCCGCTGGCGGTTCTAATTGATCCTTTGGTGCTGGCAACTCTTCCGGAACGCGAGTTTCGGGCGGGACTTTATG
>PNAR01000321.1 GCA_003169715.1 Acidobacteriaceae bacterium
TGGTCACCGGAGCTTTGTTCGTGCTCGCTCTGGATCGCCGGGAATTTTGTGCGCAAAATAATTAGCGCCCACAAAACACAAACCACTCCCAGCACCAGATAGGGCTTGATCACACGAAGGGTTTCGGTCCGTAGATACACTTCATAGAGCCCTTGCGCCTTTCGGATGGCAACTTCCTGCGGAGTCAATTCCACGCCAGAAAAAATAAAAATGGTCCCGGCCAGCGCGCCGGTAATAGCTCCAAATGGATTGAATGCCTGCGAGAAATTGAGACGCTGTTCCGATGTGTCCGGGTCACCCAATTGCGCAATAAACGGGTTCGACGCTGTTTCCAGGAAAGAAAGTCCGCTCGCGATCACAAACAGTGCCAACAGGAAGAACCAGTAGCGTCCCACCAATGCGGCAGGCCAAAATAGAAAGCAGCCTGACCCAAACAAGAACAAGCCGATTACGAATCCCGCTTTGTATCCGGCCTTTCTCATGATCAGCGCCGCAGGCATGGCAAGAAGGAAGTAGCCCATATAAAACGCTGACTGCACCAACCCCGCTTCGAGGCGGTTAATGGCGAAGGACTTCATGAACTGACGGATCAGAACGTCATTCAGGTTGTTGGGAATACCCCAAAGAAAGAAAAGAAATGTGACCAGGACAAAAGGGACGAGCTGCCCCGCGGGAAACAAGCTATGCGCTCTTCTCTTATGAATGTGCACCATTATATTCGACACATAACAAGTGTGCACATATACTGCGCCTGTGAACATCACCTGCGCAATGAATCGCAACATTTTGCAAAACCGAAGACGTTAGCAAGCCACCTCTCTCACAAACAGGCGCCGAGTGGAGATGCCCTCATGAAAATTGCATGGAATCTGCTGCTATTAATCCTTCTGTGTGTGGGTTCGTACGGCCAGCAACAGCGCGTGAACGAGCAGGGCTCAACCACTTTCACGAATCCCCTGCTGCCGACTGGGCCTGATCCCTGGGTGAAATACAGAGACGGCGTTTATTACTACATGAATACGACCGGCACTAATCTCGCGCTGTGGAGAACCCGCAGCATGGCTGACCTGAAGTCCGCGGAAAAGAAGGTGGCGTGGATTCCTCCTTCGACGGGTCCGTATTCTCATGATATCTGGGCGCCTGAAATTCATTTTCTCGCCGGTAAGTGGTACATCTACTTCGCGGCCGACGCGTTAAGGAATCACTCACATCGCAACTGGGTGGTGGAAAATCCATCGGCCGATCCATTCCAAGGCGAGTGGACGTTAAAGGGGAAAGTTTCCGATGCGTCGGATAAATGGGCAATTGATCCATCCGTGTTCGAGGATCGGGGACGGCTTTACGCGATTTGGTCGGGGTGGGACGACGACGAAAACGGAACGCAGAGTATTTATATTGCGCGAATGAAGAATCCATGGACGGTCGAAGGTCCGCGCGCCAGGCTTTCTACGCCTGAGTATCCATGGGAAAAGGTTGGGGACGTTGATCGGAAAATACAGCCGGGCGATCCGCCGCATATTGACGTCAATGAGGGTCCTGAGATTCTGAAGCACGAAGACAAAATATTTTTGGTTTATTCCGGCAGCGCGTGTTGGACGGACTATTATGCGCTCGGGATGCTGGAGGCGACAGTCGGGAAGCGATCTGAAGAATCCTGCGTCGTGGAAGAAATCTTCGAAGCCTGTCTTCCAGCAATCGGCGGAGGCGGGAGTTTATGCGCCGGGCCACAACTCATTTTTCAAATCTCCAGACGGGAAGGAAGACTGGCTGATCTACCACGCGAATTCTTCGCCAGGCCAGGGTTGTGGTGCGCATCGTTCGCCGCGAATACAGCCTTTCGCGTGGAACGCGGACGGAACTCCAAATTTCGGTGTTCCGGTGGCGGCTGGCGTTGAGATCCCGCGGCCATCAGGTGAAAGCGCGAAGTAGCTTATAGGGTTTGTTCTGTGTCACATGACCAGCACTTCCCTGCTGATTGAAACCGTGGTTAGATATCAACCGATATGAATCGTCGCGAGTTCAATCGAAACCTGGCAGTCACGGCGCTCGGCGCCATCAGTCAAGGCCCCGGGTCCGCAATGGCGCGAGGGAAAATTCGGAATGTAACCGAGGCGGCTACCCAGGAAGCTCCTTTCCGGCTTTCGGTGATGTTATGGACGGTGTTCAGGGACTTGCCGTTTGAGCAGCGACTGGAAAAGGTGGCGGAAGCTGGTTACAAATGCGTGGAACTCGTCGGGGAGTACGAGAAGTGGTCCGAGGATGACTTCACGCGGGCCAATGTAAAGCGCAGCGAGCTGGAAATCACATTCGATACAACCGCCGGGTTGAAATACGGCGTGAGCAACCCGAATGATCGTGAAGCGCTGCTGGCCGATCTTCGCAAGGCGCTCGTTGCGATGGGGCGGCTTGAGTGCCCGAGCATTATTCTGCTATCCGGCGATACAGTTTCGGGCATGACTCGCGAAGCGCAGCACCGAAGCTGCATTGACGGCCTAAAAGCGGCCGCGAAACTAGTAGAAGGAAGGACGATCGCCGGAAAACCGGTGCAGCTTCTGCTGGAGACGATCGATCCCGAGGAGAATCCCAAATATTTTTTGACTTCAGCCGCGGAGGCGTTCGAAATAGTCAAGGCGGTAAATCATCCGCAGGTCAAATTCTTATACGATTTTTTTCACGAACAGATCGCGGAAGGCAACCTGATTGAAAAGCTGGAAAAGAACATCGAGCATGTAGGAGTCGTACACATTGCGGATGTTCCGGGGCGCCACGAGCCAGGCACCGGTGAAATTAATTATCAAAGCATATTTCGAAAGCTGGCAGAATTGAGCTTTGGCGGGGTCGCCGCGATGGAGTTTTTGCCGACGGGCGACCCTGTCGCGCAGTTGCGCGCCGCCCGCGAGATGGCGATGCAGTGCTGCCGCACGGCGAGGAACCGCGAAGAGGCCTCTGTAGGGAAATGAGTAGGAAGGGTTGTCTGCTAGTTTAAGACGAGGCTATTGTTGCGGCAGACCGGTCTTCATGAATGCCAGTTTAGAGGCAACTTTGGCGGCTCTCTCCAGTTGTTGCAGATCGTCGAGTGTAAAGTCGCGACCCGCCATTTTCAGGTCAGCAGCCTTCCGGCAGACTTGAAGAATGCCCAACACTTTTTGATCCGCATTTGTAATCGGTGCCGACATCAGCTTCTGGATTGGGGCTGGCTCAACCGGCCCAGGTTCCTCGGAAGCAGTAAACTTCACGGTTTCGAAAACGCTCACGTGCTTTACTTTTACAAAATTATTGAATAGCTCAACCTTCCTGGTAAGGACGGTATGAACGGCGACCGCAGATGAACTTGAGATAGGAATGGATCCAGCCGTTCTCAATTCGAGCGGAAAAATAAAAGTTAACAGCCCTTTTTCCAAGCGCAACAAGGCAACTTCAGTTGGGCGTACAGCAAAGGCATTGGCTACCTCGGCACAGAATTCCTCGGGCGTGGTGGCCTGTCCCAACGCGCTTTCGAAGCTAAGGTTGTCCGCGCTCCGGGCTGGTGCAACCGCAGCGCCGGTTTTTGCTGATATTTGGCCCGAGATTTCGTCGGCTCTAGACATGACTCAACTCAAACGGAACGCCGATTCGATTACAAACCGCAAACCGGCTCCGTTGAATTAGTGTCTATGCCAGACCATTGCGGTTCAAGTTACGAAAGAGAACGGGGAGACTGCCGCAGCGTAACGTGGTTCATTTCGGGATCGTTATTTCGAGGTCATTTATTTCGATGTTAATGGGAAAGCACGTTCGCGCCAGCCTCGAATGCCTCCGGCCATGGAGAGCACATGGGTATAGCCCATTTTACGAAGGTTGTCGGCTGCCAATGCGGAACGAAAGCCGCCGCCACAGTAAAGGACCATCGGCGTCGTTGGATCAGGCACGCGTCCTTCGATGTCCCGTTCAATGATTCCTTTGCCAAGATGAATTGCACCCGGCAGATGACCTGCCGCAAACTCGCTCTCTTCGCGCACGTCTACCAGCAAGAATTGCTCATTGCGATCAAGCCTGGACTTCACGTCGTCAATACTTACTTCGCGAACATGTTTGCGGGCGTCCTCGGCGATTCGCAAAAACCGTGGGGAATGTTGATGGGTCATAAGTTCTCAGAGATGGACTGTTGTCATTTTAGCAAGACGGTGCGTCAAAGACCTTGGAGGTTCCCTGAGATGAAATGGCATAACCCTACAGCCGACCTACGGGCTTGACCTGATTCATAAATTCGCTGAGCGAAGAGAAGATGAACACATCCAAAATAATTCAGGAGGGGCCATGCCTAGCAACAACAAGATTGAAGGATTGAGAGTGGCGATTCTCGCCGCCGACGGTGTTGAAGAAGCTGAACTGATTGAGCCAAGAAAAGCATTGGACGAAGCGGGCGCAAAGACCACGCTGATTTCGGTGAAACCTGGAAACATTCAGGCAATGAAGCACGATGACAAATCTAAAAAGTACAAGGTGGATGCGACGTTTGACGATGTGGATTCGGAGGAATTCGACGCCGTATTGTTGCCGGGAGGCGCATTGAATGCCGACGCGCTAAGAGCTGTTCCTGAAGCGCAAGAATTTGTCCGCAGTGCTGATGCGGCAGGGAAACCAATTGCATTTATTTGCCACGCTCCCTGGTTATTGATATCTGCCGATGTGGTTGAAGGGCGCACTTTAACCAGCTATCACACCATTCAAGACGATGTGCGAAATGCGGGGGGCTCATGGGTGGATGAGGAGGTCGTCCGCGATGATAATTGGGTCAGCAGCCGGCAACCCACTGATATTCCCGCATTCAATCGCAAGATGATTCAACTTTTTAGCGAGAGCAAAACTGAGAGATCGAAGAGCGCCGCTTAAGTTTGTTTTGAACAAACCGGCCGCCCGCTTTCCGAATGCGGGCGGTTTTTGGGGGATGTGATGCGCGCAGCGAGGAAACATCGCATCATGCACGCGCCTTATCAATCATCTCTTCCCAGATACCTTTGGATTTGAGAATTAGTTCGACCGTTTCGCGAATCGCGCCGTGGCCGGCGAGGGCTATCGTCGTGTAGTGCGCGACGTGTTTTACCTCAGGGACGGCATCACCAACGGCAATGGCGAGGCCGGCGCGGCGCATCAGGGGGATGTCGGGAAGATCGTCGCCAACGAAGGCGACCGCAGAATCGGAGACGCCTGCTTTTTGAAGGATCTCTTCATAGGCAGGCATTTTTAGCGGCTGCTTCATGTAAATAAATTCCATCTTCATTTCGCGGGCGCGCCGCAGAAGTGCGGCACTTTCACGACCGGTAATGCAGCCGGTACGCAGCCCCGCGGTAGCCGCGAGCGTCAGGCCCTGTCCGTCGTGCGCATCGAAAGTCTTGATCTCTAGAGCGGTGCCATCTGGCTGCGAGAGCAGGGTGACACTGCCGTCCGTCATGGTTCCATCAACATCCATTAGCAGCACTTTAATCTGCGCGGCTTGTTTCTGGAGAGCGGCAGAAATTTTTGGAGAGTTAGGCAATGGGCCTCCGGGACTGTTTTGACGTGCCGATTTCAGTTAGAGCTTAGTGACAGGTTCGATGTATCCAGCGTGGGAATTCAGCTACTCAACTAGCTTAACAATTTTCGCACGCCTCGGTTGTTGTTTCACGAATGCGTTGCACTCTAAAGTGGTTATGAGCGCAATTGACTGTCCTATAATCGCCGCATCGCTTTTTCAGTGATTTAGCGAAACCGGAGCGGCGAACGTGGGAGACGAACACGACTTAGTGAAAGTGCATTTTGAACTGCCAGAGCCGGACATGGGGATAGGCGGCGAATCGCTGTGGGCTGCTCCTGTCGGGACGAACCTCTACGAGTTGCGAAATTCTCCATGGCACGTCCGGAGCGTGAACTGGCTGGATGTTGTTGAGGCGATCCCTCAAAACGAGAATGAGCGGCCTGAGTTTGTGAGAGTTTACAAGAGGAGTGGCCACCGGACTATTCACGTCTATATCCTTGATGCTGGAAAATGCCGCAAACAGGAGATTTTGGACAACTGTAATCGTCTCGGTTCCACCCACGAGAACATGGACTTCGCTATGTATGCCCTCGATTTCGCTCCGGGTATTAAGGTGGCACCCACCATCGAATATCTCGAATCGCTAAAGGCGCACGATGTGGCCGATTGGCGGATCAACGAATGCGACTAGCATACGCGCGAAGTCAGACGCCTCTCTATTCCGAATTCTTCCCCAAGTTTGCTCGTGCTATCGTGATTTGCGCCCATGCGAGAACTTACACTCCTTCCAGCCGCGGTAATGGCTCAGCGAATTCGCCGCAGGGAAATCTCGGCGGTTGAATCAGTCCAAGCGCATTTTGCGCAAATTGAACGGCTGAATCCACTGCTGAATGCTTTTGTGCAACTGCGAGGGGAAGATGCCCTTCGCGACGCAGCGGAGACGGATAAGGCGGTAGCTCGCAACGACGCGAAGCTTGGCCCGCTGCATGGCGTCCCGATGAGTATTAAGAGTTCGGTGGATGTTGCCGGAATGAGATGCGAAGCTGGTACGAAGCTGCGCGAAGGCTACGTTGCTGCTCAGGATGCACCGCTGGTTGCGCGGCTTCGGAAGGCCGGGGCGATTATTTTAGGCATGACGAACACACCCGAGCTGCTGATGGCATGGGAGACCGACAATCTTCTTTATGGACGCACGAATAACCCCTGGGATTTATCGCGCACGGCTGGTGGTTCCAGTGGCGGAGAGGCGGCGGCTATCGCTTCGGGATGTTCTGCGGGAGGCGTCGGCAGTGATGGGGGAGGGTCCATCCGCGTGCCTGCGCACTTTAGCGGCATTTGCGGACTGAAGCCTACGCCCGGCCGAATTCCGGCGACTGGGCATTTTCCGTCTTCAGTTGGCCCCTTCGCTCTAATCGGAGTGGTTGGGCCGATGGCTCGCACGGTTGGTGATTTGAAAATTCTGTTTGAGGTTATGCAAGGCCCGGACGATGGCGATCCCTCAGCCGCGCCTGTTCCGGTGCGGTGGCCTCACGATGAGGACCTGAGAAATATCCGCATCGGATATTTCGAGGACGACGGACGAACTCCGGTCACCCCGGAAACACGCGCGACGGTGCGGAAAGCCTCAAACGTCTTGGAGCGCGCCGGTTTGCAAGTTGAGTCTTTTATTCCTGACGGGATCGATCGTGCACGAGAACTGTGGTGGAAGTTTTTTGGGATCACGGGAGGAATGTTGCTCGGGCCGATGATGCAAGGTCATGAATCTGAGATCAGCCCTATTCTTAAAGAATTTTCTGGATGGGCGGCAGCGCACGAGCAACACACTGCCCAGTCACTGCTCGATATGTGGATGCAACGCGATGAAGTCCGCGTGAATGTTTTGCGGCAAATGCGCGATTACCCGATTTTGCTTTGTCCGGTTGCGGCGATCCCGGCGTTCCGGCACGGTGAGCGCAGTTGGAATATAGAAGACCAAGAAGTTAAATATTTGGACGCATGGAGCTACTGCGAGTGGTTCAATCTGCTGGGATTCCCTGCCGCCGTCGTTCCGGTCGGACAGTCGCCCGAAGGATTGCCGATTGGAGTTCAGATCGTTGGGCGCCCCTGGGAAGAAGAAATGGTACTATCCGTCGCCGAGTTGGTAGAGCGGGGAGGCGGCGGTTTTCAAGCACCGCCAATTGCTGGTCGTTAACGGAGAGGCGGGCGTCCCCGCCCGGCGGGACGGGCGCGGCGCACGTCTTTCCGTTGCGATCGCACTTCAACCGCGATTGTGTGTTCTATTCCCATTTGTGATTAAATTCCTTACCAATGACCCCACGTATTTTTATTCTGCCGGTTGTAATCTGCCTCGCTGTCTTCGGCTTATTTTCCCAGGAAGCATCGTCCCCGAAAATTGCCGATTCAATTCAAGCCGCAACCCTCAACAACATTGGCGTGGCATATATGAACCAACAACTCTTCGAAAAAGCTCTTAATCACTTCGAACAGGCTGCGAAACTTGATTCGCACTTGAGCATTGGAGAAGTAAATCAAGCTATTGCGCTCCTTAATCTCGGGCGCATTGACCAAGCCAAGCCGCTGCTCGATGAGGCAATCAAACACGATCCGAAAGATCCTCATGCGTGGTATAGCCTGGGCCTTCTGCAAAAAAATAGCAGCGATCCGCAGGGAGCGGTGGCGGCATTTCGACATGTGATCGAAATTGATTCGACCGATGCCGATACCTGGTATTTTCTGGGATCAGTTTATTCGCAGCTGAGGCAATTCCCGGAAGCGATTGATGCCTTTGATCATGCGTTAAAGCTGAATCCGCTTCATGCCTCGGCGCAGTTCGGGTTATCCCGCGCGTATCAACAATCCGGCGATACTGCTCATGCGCGTGAGCATCTCATACGCTTTCAATACGTTACTCAACACAAGCTCGGGGCTGCGATCAGTCTGGCGTATGGCGATCAGGGAAAATATTCGTTGGCTGAAGAATCGCCGTCGGTCGTAGAAAAAGTTCCACCCGCGATAACGGTGAAGTTCGTGGATGTAACGAAGGAGGCCAGCCTCATCACCAAAGGATCGACCCGAACCGGCAAGGATTTGGCTTCTATCATTGGGCCAGGCGCGTGCTTTCTTGATTACGACGGCGGCGGCAAGCTAGACATCTTCCTTCCGGACAACGGAGCGGAGGGAGGGTTCTCGCTGTTTCACAATGTGGGCAATGGGAAGTTTGAAGATGTGACGAAGAAAGCAGGATTAGATCCGAGACTCCATGGAATTGCCTGCACGGCCGGGGACTATGACAACGACGGAGCCAGTGACCTAGGCGTCAGTTTCAACGGACGCGTGATGCTTTTGCACAACGAGAAGAATGGGACGTTCAAAGATGCTACTGAGGCCGCGGGGATAAAAAGCGACGGCCTAAATATTGGCCTGACGTTTGTTGATTACGATCACGATGGCGACATTGACCTGTATGTGACGAAGCCGTCGGATGCGGATTTCCTGTCCGGCGTCCCAATTTCCCGTCCACCAATCTGGTCCGAAAGAGTTCCGTCATTCGGGCAGAACGCAATGTGGCGCAACAATGGGAACGGTACTTTTACTGACGTGAGCGCTGCGATTGGCTTGAGCGGACCAGCATCGGCCATTGCATCTGTGGGCACAGATTACAACAATGACCGCGCTGTTGATCTCGTCGTCACCAGCGGGCAGAAGCCGCCGATCATTTTTGAAAATCCTCGCGAGGGAGTGTTTGAGAACCATCAGTTCTGGTCCGAATCCATGGCCAGTCCGGCAGTGGGCGTCGCCGTTCTCGATTTCGATCACGACGGCTGGATGGACATTGCATTCACTCATGCGAGCGCGCCAGGGATCTCGCTTTGGCGTAACAACCAGGGCCAAAGCTTTGATCCAGTGACGCTGCCCACTACAAATTGGGTCCGCGCCTTCGGTGTTGCCGCGCTCGATTACGACAACGACGGATGGGTTGATCTTGTCGCTGTCGGTGAAACCGCACAAGGGAAAGGTGAAGTTAAGCTATTTCGTAATCTCGGCCCTGACGGTTTCAAGGATGTCACCGCCGACGTCGGACTCGACAAAATTCAACTGAAAGATCCGCGAGCAATCATTACAGGAGACTTCGAGGGTGATGGAACAACCGGCCTACTCATCACGCAGAATCATGGTCCGGCTGTGCTCCTGCGAAACGAGGGCGGCAACAAGAATAACTGGCTGCGGCTTGCACTCACTGGCCTGAACGACAATAAGAGTGCCATCGGAACCAAGATCGAAGTATTTTCTGGCGGCAATCGGCAGAAGTTTGAGATTGCCGGGTCGTCCGGATATCTCGGGCAGAATTCCACGCAGATTGTTGTTGGCCTCGGACAATCTAAGCAGGCCGATGTCGTCCGTATGTTGTGGCCCACGGGAGTTTTGCAGGATGAAATTGAAGTTCCAGCGAATCGCGAGCAGGCTTACACGGAGATAGACCGGCGCGGCAGTTCGTGTCCAACGCTATTCGCTTGGGATGGCGAACACTACCAGCTTGTCGCCGACATTCTTGGCGCTGGCGTCGTAGGACACTGGGTTGGGCCGGGAGAACGCAATATTCCGCGCCCGACGGAATACGTGAAGGTTGACGGCAGTGCACTGCGCGAAAAAATAGACTCCCACCCTTCCCAGAATCGGGGAAGGATGGGGCACCCAATGCTCAGTTTCCGCCTGATGGAACCGATGGAAGAAGTTGTCTATCTCGATCGAGTTCGACTCTTGGCGGTTGATCATCCCAGCGGAGTGAAAGTTTATCCCAACGAATATTTCGCCAGCAATCCGCCTTACCCCGCGTTCAAGGTAATCGCGAGCCGTGATGCGCGTCCGCCCGCAGGGGCTTGGGATGAACATGGTCACGATGTTCTTCCCGATCTATTGGCTCATCGTTATTTCGGCGACTTCGAGTTGCTGCCGTTCAAAGGTTTCGCGAAACTGCACAGCCTTGAGCTTGATCTCGGCGGCCCTTATCAGGGTGGTCCGTTGCGGTTATTAATGTACGGCGAGATTGAATACTTCACTGCGACGGGAATGTACGCCGCGGATCAGGCGGGAATCAAGGCGATCGCTCCCTATGTCGAAGCGCAAGATGCAAATGGAAAATGGAAGCGCGTACTTGATGACATGGGCTTTCCAGCCGGGCTTCCGCGGACCATTACCGCTGACCTGAGCAAAGCTCTACCCAAAGGCACGCAGCGCATTCGCATTTCGACGAATTTGCAAATTTACTGGGACAGCATTCTGATTGATCGAAGTCCGCAAAACGTAAAATCAACTTTGTCCGAGGTCCCTCTGGAAAGCGCCAATTTGGAGTTTCATGGTTATCCTAAACAGATTGAAGCTCAGCCACCCGGCAACGTGAAATATGTATACGAGCAGGTCAGCCGAACCGGGCCTTATGCGAGACAAGCGGGAACTTACACGCGTTATGGCGACGTGCTCCCGCTCCTCACCAATTTCGACGATCGTCTCGTGGTTTTGGGATCAGGCGAGGAGGTTGCGCTGGAATTCAATCCCGCCTCGCTTCCAGCACTTCCAAATGGATGGACGCGCGATTACTTCTTCGAGGCCAACGGATATGAAAAAGATATGGATTTCTACGCTGCCGACGGAAGCACGGTCGAGCCGTTGCCGTTTCGTCGCATGAGTGGTTATCCATACCGCGGGCAGTCTTTTCCAGCCGACGATTCGCATGTGAACTATCTGTTGAAGTACAACACGCGTTATGTCTCAGGTAACGAGCCAACCGGATATAGCTACGATTACGGCTCGATGAAATGAGAAGGTTTGTAGGCGATATTCGTTGCGGACGGAATTTTAGAATTCTGGTAGAGACGTTGCTTGCAACGTCTTGGCTCTCGGATGGCAAACCGATTTAGAAACAGACGTAGCCAGCTACGTCTCTACTCAAGCGTAGGTATATCGCACAGGATTAATTCACTGCGATCCATGCTTGATTGCGGCGGAATAGAATCTGAAATCCGGGGCACTAATATCGGCTCTTCCGGCAATTTCGCTATGGCGACATAGGCTGCCATTTTCCCGGCGTACAAGAAATCGGCTGCGGCGAAGTACAAAAGGGCCACGAGCAAGACCCCTCCCAGTACAATTCCCGGCGGCATTACACCAGCAAACGCCAGGGGAAACGCGACCACCGAACTGGCGACGAAAAAACAAACTCCATGAGCGATTCCAAACCATGCACCCGCAGCCGTTATCGAACCCCAGCGGACGCGCCACAGTTCCGTCGCTTGTGCAATTGCGCTGAATGTGCCGCTGCCGTCCGCCACTACAAAAATTGCGGCTAGCGTAAGAATCCAATTCAGCAACCACCATGCCAGTGAAATACCCATTGCGAGCGTGAGAAACACGAGCATAGCGGCTCCCGGCGAAGGTTGGGCGGACGGCGACGCGGCTTTTGCCAAAAGAAGCGCTCCAGCGAAGGCAAAGAGTGCAGCCACAGATGCAACAACCCGCAAAAGATTCAATCCGAACGGAGCGTGTCGCGGGATTTTCGCAGCCATCGCGAGTGCCGAGGAATCTCGCGGCGCGTCGCCATCTTCCCAAAAATAAGTTAGGAGCGCGTTCACTGTACTTCGTCGAGCCAACGAGGCAAGAATTATCC
>PNAR01000328.1:0-11481 GCA_003169715.1 Acidobacteriaceae bacterium
TAGAATTCGGAGTGCGCTGGTTCGAAGAGCCTGTCACCTCTGATGACTTGGAAGGACTACGCCTCATACGGGATCGTGCCCCTGCCGGGATGGATATTGCCGCAGGCGAGTATGGATACGACGCGTGGTATTTTCGTCGAATGCTCGATTCCGGAGCAGTGGATGTGCTTCAGGCGGACGCCACCCGATGTGCCGGGATCACGGGATTCCTGAACGTGGCCGCTTTATGTTCCGCACATTCCATGCCTCTGTCAGCGCACACCGCTCCATCCATTCACGCGCATGTGTGCTGCGCGGTTGCCCCAGTGCGGCACCTTGAGTACTTCCACGACCACGTTCGTATTGAAAAGATGTTTTTCGAAGGAGCGATCAAGCCAGTAAGCGGGATGCTTCGCCCCGATCTGGCGAAGCCTGGATTGGGATTGGAATTCCGCAGGGCGGACGCACAGCGTTATGCGGTTACTTAGTCTGAGTTTTTCTATCGTGCAATTTTGGAGAGATCAATATTGGATAGATCAGTTTTGGAGAGATCATGAAAAAAACCGTAGCGGACTTGCTAATTGAGCGACTAATAAATTGGGGCGTTGACACAATCTTCGGATTCCCGGGAGACGGAATCAACGGCATCTTTGAGGCTCTCCGCACGCATCAGGAAAATATTAAGTTCATTCAGGTACGGCACGAGGAAGCGGCTGCCTTCGCGGCGTGCGGCTATGCCAAATATACGGGTCGTCTCGGAGTATGCCTGGCAACCTCCGGCCCCGGCGGCATTCACCTCTTAAATGGTCTGTACGACGCCAAGTGCGACGGTCAACCCGTGCTGGCGATCACGGGCCACACCTTTCATGACTTGATCGGAACCCATTACCAGCAGGATGTTGACTTGGACAAGCTCTTCATGGACGTCAGCGAATACAACCAGCGCGTGATGGGACCCGCGCACGTGAACAATGTAGTGGACGAGGCGATTAAGACCTCGCTGGCACGTCGCGGCGTGAGTCACATCACGATCCCGAAGGACATTCAGGAGATGCCAGCCTCGGACAAGGAACGATCCTCTGCAAACATCTCGGGGCATAGCGCGGACCTGTTCGCGGCGGCTTATCCTCACCCACCGCAGGGTGCCCTAGAAGCTGCGGCCAAGTTGATCAACAGCGGATCGAAAGTGGCGATTCTCGCGGGGCGCGGTTGCCTGAATTGCCGGGATGAGGTTCTCCAATTGGCGGAGAAAGTTGCTGGGCCCATTATCAAACCGTTGTTGGGGAAAGCGGTGGTTCCAGACAACAGCCCATACACGACCGGTGGAATCGGATTGTTGGGCACGGCGCCGTCGCAGGATGCGCTCGAAGACTGCGACACTTTGATCATCGCGGGCAGCGGCTTTCCATACATGGAGTTTTATCCAAAGCCCGGCCAGGCGAAGACAGTTCAAATAGACATTGATCCCACGCGAATCGGGCTGCGCCATTCCGTCGAGGTCGGACTCGTAGGCGAGTGCAGAGCAGTCCTGCGCTTGCTGTTGCCCATGATCCAGAGAAAAGAGAAGCGCGACTTTCTGGAGAAGGCTCAGAAAAACATGAAGAGCTGGAACAAGCTCATGGAGGAGCGTGGCAATCGGACCGACATGCCGATGAAACCTCAAGTCGTTACATGGCACCTGAACAAGCTTCTCAGCGATGACGCAATCGTCTCTTCCGATAGCGGAACGATAGCGACATGGACCGCGCGCTACATCGAGATGCGCGGGACTATGCAGTTCTCGCTGTCCGGCTCGCTGGCAACCATGGCGAATGGACTGCCCTACAGCATCGGTGCCGCAGTCGCCTACCCAGGCCGGCAGGTTGTGTGCGTCGTCGGGGATGGCGGATTCACGATGTTGATGGGGGAAATGGCAACGCTTGTGAAATATAAGCTGCCGGTGAAAGTGATCATCATTAAGAACAATGTATTAGGCGAAATCAAATGGGAACAGATGGTGATGGATGGGAATCCCGAGTTTGGGGTCGAGTTGCAACCCATTGACTTTGCCGGGTATGCAAAGAACTGTGGCGCTGCCGGCTACACCATTGAGGAACCGGGACAGGCCGAAGCCGTGCTGCGCGAGGCGCTCGCCCATCCTGGCCCTGCGGTGATACAAGCGGTCGTTGATCCCAACGAGCCACCTATGCCGGGAAAAATTTCCACGGAAATGGCGCTGCACTTTGGCGAGGCGTTAGCAAAAGGCGAACGCAACCGTTGGGACATTATCAAGACTGTGCTGAAGGACAAAGTGCGCGAAGTCATTTAAGCGAAGTTATTAGGCGATGATAAAGCCAGACATTTTGGGTACCTTCGCGCGAAGCCATGTCATTCGCGGGGGCGGAGAGATCGCTGAACACGTTCGCGAGGGCCGGTTTCAGCGCAGCCTTGCGCTCATCGCCGGACTTTCCAGCATACTCAGCGGGCTTGAGGCGTCGTACGAGCACTACCGCGGTAGCTACAGCCGCCGGGTCATGTACACGCCATTGATCGCCAGCGCTGCGCTGTTGGGCGCGGGAGTATGGGCGTTTAAGAGCAGAAAAGCGGCTCGCACAGTCTTGCCGGTAGTTTCGGTTTTAAGTCTGGCTGACGGCGTCATCGGTTTCTATTTTCATGTTCGCGGAATCCAGCGCAAACCCGGCGGATGGCGGCTGCCAATCGTCAACATGATTATGGGCCCACCTGTCTTCGCGCCCCTGCTGTTTGGAATCAGCGCCTACCTGGGGATCGTTGCCTATTACCTTCGCAGAGAAGACGATCCTGAAGAACAGACGATGCCACGTCCGGCCCATGCCCATAGCTGGGCCAAATATCTTCCTGGAAAAATCGAACACGAGAACATCAGTTGGCGGCAGGACCTTCGGGAAGGGCGCTTTCAAAAGCACATGGCGGCGGCCACGGTTGTCTGGTCGTTCTTCAGTGGTTTCGAAGCATGGTATTCGCACTACAAAAACAATTTCCGCTACAAGATGCAATGGACCCCGGTGGTAATTGCGCCCATGTTGATGGCTGCCGGTGTGGGAGCAATCAAGAGCCGCAAAGTCGCGCACACTTGGTTGCCTGCGGTGTCCGCGTTGGCAATCGCCGACGGATCTCTCGGTTTTTACTATCACGCGCGCGGCGTGTTGCGACGACCTGGCGGAGCAAAGCTGGCTCTTTACAACATTATTTATGGACCTCCTGTTTTTGCGCCTCTGTTGTTTGCCGCCTGTGGGTTTGTCGGATTACTGGCCAGCCTGCTGCGCAGAGAAAGCAGATGAGCAATTTAAAACTGGCGAGTGATCTGAAAGCTGCGAATTCTAAGTTGCCCATTGATCCGGCAACTGGCAAGCCGCTTGCGCCGAAGGCCCAACCCGGTTATTACCCCGGATTCAGCACGCTCGGCCAGAAGGATTTTTGGGACGACGCAACCCGCAAGCTGATAATCCAGCGCGTCGAAGAAGTGCCTCCCATCCGGTTCTTTCGACCCGAAGAAGTGGACTTGTTGAAGGCAGTATGCGACCGCATCCTGCCCCAAGATGACCGCGACGGTGCTCACAAAATTCCCATCGTTAATGGAATTGACCAGCGGCTCTATGACAATCGCATGGACGGCTATCGCTACGAAAAAATGCCGCCCGATGGCGAAGCGCACCGGTTGGGGCTCCAAGCAATCGAGGCCATCGCACATCAAATGTACGGCAAGCCGTTCGTCGAACTTGGCTCGCTTGAGCAAGACACCGTCCTAAAGACTTTGCACGATGGCAAGCCACCCGCGGGCCAGGATGTCTGGGCACGAATGCCCGTGAATCGCTACTGGATGCTGTTGGTACAGGATGTGCTCGAAGTGTATTACGCCCATCCCTGGGCCTGGGACGAGATCGGATTCGGCGGGCCGGCGTATCCGCGCGCATACATCCGGCTGGAAAACGGAGAGCCCGAACCATGGGAAGTGGACGAACGACGGTATGCGTGGAAAGCTCCGGAGAACTCTTTATCTGGCAAGAACGAACTGATTTCGGGGACGTCGGAACACGGAGCAACGCCCGGCCAGGGGGGCACTCATTGAAGACACCTCTCTTCGGAGCGTTTGGCCCGCCGAAACCGAATCAACACACGCTGGGAGCAATGCAGCATGTGGATGTTCGCATGCGGCGGTATCGCACAGACGAAGAAGTGGATTACTGCATCGTCGGGGTGGGAGCGGCGGGCGGCGTGCTAATTCAGCGGCTTGCTCGCGCCGGTTTCAAAGTGGTCGGCCTCGAAGCCGGGCCGTTCTGGGACACCGAGCGTGACTGGGTAAGCGACGAAGCGGGATCGCACAAACTTTACTGGACTGAACCTCGAGTCATCGGCGGGCGCGACCCGCTCGCCTTAGGCGCGAACAACAGCGGACGCGGAGTAGGAGGCGGATCTGTTCACTGGGCCGCATTCACGCCGCGCTTTCATCCTTCGGATTTCCGGGTGCATTCTGAGGATGGCGTCGGAGTGGACTGGCCGATGAGTTATGACGAACTGAAGCCCTACTACGAATTGCTTGAACTGGAAATGCCGGTTGCCGGGCCAGCATACTTTCCCTGGGGACATCCCCATGGATATGCGTACGGTCCGCACCCGATGGGTGGTGTCGGTGACATCCTTATTAAAGGCTGCACCAAACTCGGAATACGAGTGAGCGCTGGAGGACCGGTCGCAATATTATCCGGATCGCACGGTGACCGTCCGCATTGCATCTACCGCGGCTTTTGCATACAGGGCTGTAAAGTCGGAGCCAAGCAGAGCACGCTCATTTCTCATGTTCCGGATGCAATTAAAAACGGCGCCGAGATTCGGGATAATTGCATGGTTGCCCGGGTCAACCTTGGCAAGAATGGCCGCGTGACTGGGGTGACTTATTTCGATCCGGATGGCCGCGAATGTGAGCAGAGGTCCAAAGCGGTGATCGTGTGCGGCTACGCCATTGAGACGCCACGCCTCTTGCTGAATTCCGCCTGCCCCGGATTCGAGAAAGGATTAGCCAACTCCAGCGGCACACTCGGGCATTATCTGATGGCGCAGGCTGGCAACGTCATCCTGGGACGGTTTGATGAATTAGTTCGCATGTATAAAGCTCCTCCGGCTCACGCTTTGACGGAGGAGTTCTATGAAACGGATTCCAGGCGTGATTTCGCTCGTGGGTTCGCAATCCAAACCGTAGGTCCTCTGCCCATTTCCTTCGCCAAACAGATGATGGTCGCGAAAGGCGCTTGGGGCTGGGGAATGCGCAAAGTGATGATGGATTACAACCATTGGGCGGCGCTCGGATTGCTAGGCGAAATCCTGCCATGGCACGACAACCGCGTGGAGCTGTCAGAAGAAAAGGACAAGCATGGGATTCCAGTCGCGAAAGTCACGTTTAACTTACACGACAATGACAAAAAGCTCATCGAATACGGGAAGAACAAGGTCATGGAGGTGATGTGGGCGGCGGGAGCTGAAGACGTGGTTCAGGAACCGCGTTATGCGCACTTGGTGGGAGCATCTCGAATGGGCAGTGACCCCTCGAAGTCGGTCGTAGATAAGTTTGGCCGCACGCATGACATATCCAATCTATTTGTCTGCGACGGAAGCATTTTGCCTACCCAAGGCTCGGCTAATCCGGGTTTGACTATCCAAGCGCTGGCAGCGAGAACGGCGGATTACTTAATCTCGCAAGGCGATGACGTATTCACAAGCTCTTCCCGGTCAATGGAACGACCACCAGTGCGTAAAAATCTATCACCACCTGGCACATGGGGAAAGGGTGTACCTCGTTTGACATGAAGCATGCTCTGTTACCTCTAACCAGAGCCAGTTTCGAAGGGGGACAAATGTAAACAGTCACTATGAAGAAATTCGGAAGAAGCGGGCTAGGACCATAAAGAATGGCAAAGCTCAAATCGCAACGTGCGTTTGAATGATCGAATGACAATTAGGAGGTTTCAAATGTCACACCGTATTTTGATCGTAGCTCTATTGCTTGGCTGTTTGGTTGTGCCTGCTCTAGCTGAGTCGGACCGTAGTGACGATGCGGCCCGCGTGCGCCAGGCTACTCGAGTCTTTGGCGAGATCATGGGCACGCCGGACAATGCCATTCCTCAAGAACTGCTAGAGACAGCGAAATGCATTGCCATCATTCCGGGAGAAAAGAAAGCCGCCTTCATCTTTGGAGGTAATTATGGGAAAGGGCTGGCGACGTGCCGCACATCCCATGGCTGGAGTGCTCCGCTGTTCCTGGCTGTAGGCGGCGGAAGCGTTGGTTTTCAGATCGGAGGGTCGTCCACTGACGTGGTTATGCTCTTTATGAACGATCACGCTTTACAAAGCCTGCTCAGTGACAAATTCAAGATCGGGGCGGATGCGACCGCGGCAGCGGGACCGGTCGGACGCCATGCAGCAGCCGGTACGGATGTGAAGCTTAATGCGGAAATCCTGACCTATTCCCGTAGCAAAGGCGCTTTTGCCGGAGTGAGTTTGGACGGCGCCGTCGTACAAGCTGACCATAGCGGGGACCGTGCGATTTACGGCGCCAAGATCAACCGCAAGGAAATTCTGGACGGAACCGTTGCCGTTCCAAGAGTTGCGCAACCGCTTGTGAAGGAGATTACACAATACGCATCGGGAACCACGACCAGCAGCATGAAATGAACGAACGCGTTCCTGGGGCGGCAAAGCCCCACCGTTTTTGGAGGTCTTGGCGGAGCTTTATATGTGGTTCTTCTCGGGCAAGAAATCCGCCTGGACAGAAGCGGAGTTGGCGTCGCTCTAAGGTGCGACCTCTGAACGCGCTCAGGACAGATCTGCCAACGAGGCCCCTAAGTTGCGCGGGATCCAAGCCACAATTGTCCAGCGCTGGCGTAAAAAGGCGTGAGCAACTCCGCTCCATTTTCATTCACTGCAACCACGTCACAATGGCGGACGCCGCCATAGCCAGCGATGTAAACTGCGGGTTCCACGTTAAACACCATTCCGGTCTCAAGCACATCTCGTGACTTGGGATGCAACCGCGGCAGAGCATTGTGATCAACGGCCGAAAGCCCAACTCCATGTCCGGTTGCGTGACGAAATTCTTTCTTGAACCCATGAGTGGCGAGAACCTTGCGAGCCGCGTGATCCACTTCAGCGCCCGTAACGCCGGGGCGGATGGCTGCAAGAGCAGCCGCCCGTGCTTCAAAGATGGCCTCGTAAATTTTTCGTTTGCGGCGATCCGGTTCTCCCAGGAGATAAGTTCGGGTAATGTCCGTCCAGTAACCATCCACATGCGAATTGCAATGAACTAAGACCAAATCGTTTCGCTTAAGTATGCGCGAACGAGACTGAGCATAAGCGGCCGACGCCTCCTCTGAATTCGGCCCGGACATGCAGAAGGCTTCGCCACCTGCGCGATGCGCGCTACGGATCTTCATGCCGTCAATCTTCAGCGGTGCGGTGAACAAGGCTCCGACCTCCGTTTCCATCATCCCTGTCCGAATCTGCTGTGCGCCTTGCTCAAATGCCCGCTGCGCAACTTTGCAGGACAGGCGTAGGCGGGCAAGCTCTGAGCCGGTCAATACCGACCGCAAATGCCGCAGGGAACGCCGCGCGCTGGATAACTTCGCCTTCGGAACCGCGTCGTGGAGAACGCGGCGTATTGCGCCCAGGTAAAAGTAATCTGCAACGTAGGACGCCGGTTCGAAGGCGGGGCCCGTCTCAAATCCTATGCGTGCCCGCGTGAGTTCAAGCCCGCGCAATGTACTCTGCAACGGCTTTAAGACAGCCTTGGCAGCCGACGTAATCATTTTCAGAGAGCCTGGCTCGAACGTTGATATGCGGTCCGCCCAACCATGGTGCGCCAGTTGCTTCTCATCCGCCGGCACGATGAGGTGAACTTGGCCCGCCTGCGTTACCACTGTCACAGATGCGCCTACCACAGGAAAATATCCGGAGAGCATCAATACGTGTTGGGGAAGAGAGCAGACCATTGCGTCAAGGTCCGCTCTTGCCAGTTCCGATTGAACCCAGCTAATGCGTTCGTTATCACGTTCCATACTTTTGCGATCCCGGCCCAGAGCGTGTTCAATCACCAGCTTCCCTTATACCGAAACATGCCAGCGTCGAGATACGTCATTTTCGTCCCGGTTTCTTTCGAGCGCTAGGAGGCGTCATGGGCTCTCCGGACAATAGTCTTAGTGTCTTCCGGGTTGGCAGGGTAGGGGAGAAAAGATCGGAGTGATGCCGAGGGTGTAACAACTTGGAATTGGGTGTGCTGCTTTCCGGCGAGCGACCCGCTGGCTTGGCAGTCCTGAATCGAAGTTCCACCGTTGATGGCAATAATTGCCAGGGTCACCTGGAGCAGGTTTGGCGTCTTCAATCCTTGAGTTTCATCGCAATCTCCACGACGTTCATTAGAGTCGGTTCGCATGAGCGAATCAAGCGATAGACTATTTGTGCCGCCAGGGACAAAGGCAAAACGTCACAGCACGGGGGCTAACGCCGGCAAGTCATTGTGCTGATATAGTGTTTTCGATCAAGGGTAATCATTCATACGGATGAGTGATATTCCTATGCAAACTCCTGATATACAGTCGCTTTCCCAAATATCCCGCAGACAAGCCAAAGTGCTTGTGTGCCTCGTTGGCGTCTTGGTTGCCGCTATGGACTTCTCAGTTCCCGGCGACATCAACATCGCAATCTTCTACTGTTTGGCAATCGCGCTGTGCGTTTGGACTCGTTCATTGGCCTGGTTATGGAGTGCTACTTTTTTATTTAGTGGGCTTACATTTGCTGGCTTCGGTATGGCCCCGCTACCCATCGAGACGCATTCGCCCTGGGTTCATTGGACCAATCGCGCCATGACCGTCGGCGCATTGTTATTGATAGCCATTTTCATACATCTACGTATTCGTATGTTAGAACGACTGGAGCGGAATATTGCTGATCGGAAGCGGTCAGAGACGGCGCTCCGCCAGAGCGAAGCGCGCTTGCGACTTGCACAGACCGCGGCAAATATCGCCAGTTGGGAATGGAACCCCGTTGATCGGGCTTACAACTGGTCGGGAGAGAGTGCTGACATCTTTGGAGTTGATCCCTCTGAATCAGGTTTTGAGAAATGGCTGGCCAGAGTCGATCCGGAGGATGTGATCATGGTAGAAGCTGGCATCCAGCACTGCATCAAGCAAGGCGCCATGGAGCTTGAGTTCCGTTTTCGCCACCCAAGTCTCGGCTTGCGTTGGATTTACAGCAAGGCTCGAATGTTGGAGAGTGATTTAGGAATACCCCGCATGTTTGGAATCTCGCAGGACATCACAAAGCGGAAGGAAGCGGATGAGATTCTCCTGCAATCCCATGCTACGTTAGAATCGCTGGTTGAGGAGCGCACCTCAACCCTCCGGCGTCTTTCGTCACGATTACTGCATGCTCAGGACGAAGAGCGCAGGAGGATCTCTCGCGAACTTCACGACAGCATCGGTCAGTGCCTCACAGCCCTGAAACTCAATGTGGAAATTGTAAGGCACACCGCACTGGATGCGGCAAGTAAGAAAGTTTTGGCGGAATCGTCAGCCCTGCTGGATGAAGCCTTAGTCGAAACCCGCACGATTTCTCACCTGCTTCATCCTCCATTGCTCGACGAAATCGGTTTTGCTTCTGCAGCTCGCTGGTACGCCGATGGATTCGCAAAGCGCAGCAGCGTCAAAGTCAATTTGGAGATTCCGGCGGAATTTGTACGCCTGCACGAATCTATCGAACTCTGCCTTTTCCGGGTGTTGCAAGAAAGCCTAACCAACGTGCATCGCCATTCCGGCAGCCCCGCGGTAGACGTTCGATTGAACCTGGATGCAAAGCGGGTAATTCTTGAAGTTAGGGATTATGGACGCGGGATGTCTCCGGAGTTGCTGCGACGCTTTAAAGAGACTGGTATGGGTGTCGGCATTGGACTGACGGGTATGCGGGAACGCATTAGCGAGCTGGGTGGCTGCCTGGAGATTTCCGCTGTGGACCATGGTACCGTCGTCACTGTCTCAATGCCCCTCTCAAGACGGGAAGATGCGATCGTCCATTCAGCCCGGCCGGGAGAAGCAGCACGCAGTACTCCTGCTGCGTAGCTAAGACATTAATAAATCCGGCAAGTGCGATATTTCAAGTCGCGGCAGAAAAGCTTTTAGACCTGCAATCCACATCCGCGCAGCGGAAAATGTATGCATCCATGCAATCAACCCCATGCAGTTCTTAGCGCTGTTGGCGTCCAGGCACAGATCAGTGATTGCGTCCGCTGAAGTGAGCACAGACTTGAAAACAATGTTCACCGGTATCTTCTCTCGCGCAAGTCCGAGCACAATCTCCTTGGAATGTTCCGCAATCTTCTTGAGCGGCTCGCCGCCGTAAAGACGCTGGCTTCCAGTGACAAACCATACCTCCAAGTGCTTCAGATCTGTCATGCTTCAGTTTGCCTCCCCCTTGCCCGGAAGCGTCATGGCGATCTCCGAAGTCGTCGTATCTTCCGGATTGGCAGGGTAGGAGAGTTGCTTCCCTCTCACTCGGGCCCACGGGGTAAGAGTGTGCGGCCGCGCGCGCGTTGGGCTTGCGATTTCTTCCACTCGAAAGCCTCGAACCAGAAGGGCATCGCCGATCATTGAGCGGTGGCATCGCCAAGGCACACCTTCGGCACACATGATTGCGGTTTGGCGCTTTTGGGCAAGTTGGATGAGCTGATCCAGTGCCTCTTGAAATTCCGGTGTCTGCATGTAATCAGCGAAGCCGCGAAAGCTGGCATTTCTCCAACCGACATTAATTGAGTCTCGACGCGCATGCCGCAGACCGCCGAGTCCAGCTATATGCTCGTAACGGATTCCCGCTTTCTGGAGCGGGTGAGGTAGGGCATCCCGGTTGAATTGCGGATTGTGCCACGAGCGCGGAATGGTTCGAACATCAACTAGCTGTTTGACGCCGTGAGCGAGAAGTAGAGCAACGAAGTCCTTCAAGGTTCGTGTTGAATGTCCGACCGTATATACCACGGCGCTTTCGTCCGGCTGTTTGGCTCTTCGCCGGACAGGTCGCTTGAGTTCGCGCGTGAGCTTGCTGGCAGGAGAGTCCGCTTTGGTCCGGAGCCGTTTGTCCGAAGGACCAGCTCGCTTTGGCAGCTTGCTCGCGCTCTTAGTCATCGGCTGCGTGCCCCCGCTCCTTCTTTCTGAGTTGGAGAGCATGGGATCCAGTCTTCACATTGTGCTCATTGGCAGGTTGGTAAGTGCCAGGTACGGCGCGAAAACTGATCGCCAACCGGTTCCACCCGTTGATGGCGATAATTGCCAGGGTCAGGTTAACCAGCTCGGTTTCGCTGAAACTGCCGCGACCTTGCTCGTAAACCTCATCTGGCACATGCCCTTGTCCGACCAGCGTGACTGCTTCTGTCCAGGCGAGCGCGGCTCTTTCACGTTCGGTGAAAAAAGGTGTCTCCTCCCAGACGCTCACCGCGTACAGTCGTTGCTCGGT
>PNAR01000328.1:11506-12581 GCA_003169715.1 Acidobacteriaceae bacterium
GGCGGACATAAGTTTCCAGGCCCCGCATTGCAGTTATGGCACCGGGAGCGGCTTTCGCGTACTCAATCCTTGGTTGCATCAAAACCTCCTCAACCATCCTTAAGATTCGTTCCCATAACCATGTTAAGCAATAAGACGGACGCCAGTAAAATGATGGTTGTTTCCGTCACCGGTACAACCGAACTATTGAAGCACGGATGCCCGGAGATGAGCATTGGTTTGACCAGCAACGCACAGGTCTGATGTGCTGAGTTGGAATGGCAGGCAACTGTGCATTGTTGACCAGTTTTTGTTCCGACAGATCGTCGACCATCATGCTGGTGAGAGGGCGCGATGACTTGAGATGATCCAGCAAGACCGCACAAATGTTTCTTTCCCAAATGCCAGATTCTCTTCCATCAATGCGACGTAATCGAAAGGGAGAGCACGATCAGAATTTGTAAAATTGGGATTTCAAGCTACAACAGCACGGAGGTATTGAACATGGCTGCAAACACGAGCACTTGCCATCCAGGCGATAGCAGTAAGGACTTGAGCAGACTGCCGCAATTGGCTGAACCGCTGCTGCAATTCGACTTGCCGGAGGAACTTCAACAACTCCGCCACGAAGACTCGTGGCAGCGTCAGACAGGACGGAGTTCCAAAACGCTGGCGAAGTATCCAGATTTCCGAATCATTCTGGTTCTGATGAAGGCCAACACACAAATGAACGAGTATCGAGCCGAAGGCAGGATCTCCATTCATCACTTGCTGGGAAAGATTTGTATCCATTTGCCTGATCGGAAAGTCAACTTGGCGGTTGGACAATTATTAGTCCTCGACTGCGGCATGGTGCACAACGTCGAAGCATTAGAAGAGAGCGCGTTCTTGCTCACCATTTCCTGGCCGAAGGACCCATCGGGATCCTGATACGAAAATGTTTTCACGGCACGGAGATTCTTCTGCCGCTAAAACGAGCGCCACGGGTCTCAATACGGCCGGCGGCGGTGAAGAAATTTCACGTACGGGCGAACGGGGCCACGCTTTGGCACATCTAAATAAAGTTGAATCATGAAAACAAGATAATCATTGGAGA
>PNAR01000482.1 GCA_003169715.1 Acidobacteriaceae bacterium
GCCCATGTTCGGCCCCGTCAAAACCAGCACGGCGTGAGTGGTTGCGTTCAAGTAAAGATCGTTGGGCACGAAGCGGTTGCTGCCGCCCGTTATCTCCTGTTGTTCAATAACGGGATGTCTTCCATCCAGAACTTCGAGGTCCGAAGAATCATCGAACCTGGGACGGCAATAGCCGCGAAGGGCCGCGACGTGCGCCATGCTTCCGAGCACGTCCACTTCAGCCAATGCCAGCGCAGTTTGCCGAACGCGGCGAGCTTCCCCGGCAATCGCCGAGCGGAGTTCGATGAACATCCGACGTTCAATTTCAACAATCTTTTCCTGAGCATCCAGAATCCTTGATTCATATTCCTTCAGCTCCGGAGTCGCAAAGCGCTCGGCGTTTACCAACGTCTGCTTGCGTTCGTAGTCGGAGGGGACAAGATGTAGATTGGATTTCGTGATCTCGAGATAATAGCCAAAGATCGAATTGAATTTTACTTTTAGCGATCCGATCCCGGTACGCTGCCGCTCGCGTTGTTCGATTTGCGCAAGAAACTGTTTGCTGTTGCGGCTCAAATCCCGGAGTTGATCCAATTCCTGATTAATTCCAGTTCGAATCACGCCGCCATCGCTGAACGATAGTGGCGGTTCGGGAACGATTGTTTTATCAATCTTTTCCTGCAAATCACGCAATTCATCAATTGAGCCGTATAGGGACTTCAATCTTTCAGCCTCGAAGGGCTGCAATGCCGCGCGAACGCAGGGAAGCTTGTCGAGCGAGGCGGCAAGAGCGAGAACGTCCCGGGGCGTGGCCGTTTCCAGCGTTACCCGGCTTAATAGCCGCTCCAGATCGAGGATGCCGTCCAATGCGCGCCGCAATTCTTCGCGGGCCACAGTGCCTTTTACCTGCGTCTCAACCGCGTCCAAACGGGCATTTATTTCTGCCAATTCGATTGAAGGACGCAGCAGCCATGAGCGCAACAGGCGTTTGCCCATGGGGGTGATCGTTGCATCAATGGAACGCAACAGAGTAATGCCGGAATCCGCTCCGGCAAAAAGCGGTTCAATCAATTCCAGATTTCGAACCGTGACAGTATCGAGAATCAGGCAGTTCTGCCGTTCGTAAAATCCAACGCGATCTACGTGACTGAGCGTCCCACGCTGCGTTGAGCGCACGTAATAAATAATCGCCCCCGCGGCGGAAGCGGCTGCTGGTTTACCTGCCAGTCCAAAGCCCTCGAGTGATAACACTCCAAAATGATTTTCCAGCAAGGGAATTGCGTGGTCAGGAGCAAAAATCCAGTCGTCGAGGGGAGTCTCGGCATATCCTCCCGGTACCCCAGAGGCGATTGAAGTCCGTAGATGTTCTTTATCGAACAGCGGTGCGGCCGACCCATAGAGTACTTCTTTCGGCCGTAACTGTTGCAATTCCTCCTGGATTCTTCGCTGGGCATCTTCTCCTTGAAACTCGGTTGCCCGAAATTCGCCGGTAGAAAGATCAAGGGCTGCAAAACCGGCGCGATCTCCACTCTGCGCCACCGCTGCCAGGAAATTATTTTCATCCGCGCTGATTATAGAATCGGCGGCAGTGCCGGGCGTAACGACACGCGTGACCTCGCGCCGCACAAGTTTCTTAGCTAACCGCGGGTCTTCCATCTGTTCGCAAATCGCTACTCGAAATCCCTTGCGTACAAGTTTTGAAATGTAACCGTCGGCGGCGTGATAGGGCACACCGCACATCGGCACAGCCAGTCCTTTTTCTTTATTGCGAGACGTCAAAGTGATTTGCAATTCCCGCGAGGCAAGAACGGCATCGTCAAAGAAAAGTTCGTAGAAGTCGCCGAGCCGAAAGAATAGAAGTGCGGAAGGATGGTCTCTCTTAATCGCAGCGTACTGCCGCATCAAAGGCGTGGACGGCTCGGTCATTTCAATGACAGCGTCAATCGGAGGCGTGCGCGGATTATAACAAATATCCGAATTCGCTTTCGGAACTTCATCGTTGCATTGACTTGCGTTATTTCCACGCATCATTCCGAATCTGCGTGCTCTCTCTCTAAGGCCTCGCGATCCCACTTTCCGAGCGTCGCGGCCGCTGCGTAGGTGCTTTGGCAAAAGTCTAGTAGTGCAGCACTCGGCGACGAACTCTGCCGAACATTTTCGTAAGGGAGCACAAACTCACCGAGCTCTTTGTCGTAAAAAGAACCGGTGGGACGAATCGCGTTATTTGCAAATCCCTCGGGAGCGGGGACCGCATAAGAATAAAATAAGGCTTCATGCGTACTGTTCCCGGGCCAAAATCCAACACTGCTCACTTCGTGCGAATAGGCTTCCCGTGTCATCGCGTCAGCTCCAGGTCGCGGCGGCGCGCGGCGGCCCGAGAAACGCGTAACTGCCAGATCGAAGCTTCCCCAAAAAAAATGCACCGGACTGCATTTGCCGATGAACCGGGACCTAAATTCGGTCAACACTCGATTCGATGAAACGAGAATTTGCCATAGCTTGTGCGCATATTCCGGATCATAAGAGGCGTGAACGCGGTCTTCGTTGAAGGTAATCGGATCCGGCACTTCGACCGGCATCCGCCAAATATTGACACTGATGTGCGCGGATCCCAGCATAGCCATGAATTCGTAGTAAAAATCCGCAACGGAGAGCGGACGCAGCGGCATCGTCTTAATCAGGCCGTCATTGGTTTCAAGAACAAGCCTATGTTCAATAAAATCGAACTGGATTTCGAAGGTACGATCTTCATAAGGGATCGAAGAAGTGGTGAGTCCGCGCGCGCTCACATATAGCGGCACATTCCACCAGTGATTGATGAGGGGCGTGAGTGCGAGGCGGACCTTGCCGGCAATTTGTGTCCACATGTGAAGCGTGGCGTAGGTCTCTGCCCAGCTCTTGAAGGGCAGAGCCGGCCAGGAATCTGGTAAGTCGGGTACGACGTTGCGTTTCATATCCCCTCCGCACGCATAAAAATGCAGCACTTAAGCACCTTGAATCCCGAGCGCGGACGACATCCTTCCGCTAATTCGCGGCAATCGGCAAAAAGTCTAGTATCTCGGCGGCAGCACGGTCCACGGGATGCGTTATTTTATTATCGCAGCCCCGGAGGGCCGTTTTGACATCCGACAAGCCCGCGATCATAGAGTCGCGGACGGGGCCGTTAGAAAGAATCTGGTTGATGTAGTTCACAACTTTATCGGCCGTGAAATCCTTTTGAACCAATTCGGGGACAATTGCTCTTCCCGCAATCAGGTTCACCATTGCGAAATATGGAATCTTCACTCGGGAGCGTCCCAGAAAATAAGTCAGCGGCGAGACCCGGTAGACCATGACGAACGGTGTTCCCATCATCGCCGCTTCCACGGTGGCTGTGCCACTTGCAATGATTCCGGCCCGGGAGTGCGCCAATGCTGGAAGCGCCTCGGAAACCATGTGGACAGGCGCCGCGCCAATGAGCGGCTCTAGAAATGTTCGTTCAAGTGTAGGCGCGACAGGCAACAGAAATTCATATTCTGAGCCAAGCTTTGCGGCGGATTCAAGAATGGCCGGGAGATTCATGCGCACTTCTTTAATCCGGCTGCCTGGCATGAGGGTAATCCAATGCTTGGTTGCGTCCAACTTATATTTGCTCGCATATTCCGTTCTGGAAATTGCAGGTTGTGAAATATCGGCGAGGGGATGACCTACGAAAGTCGCATTGACCCCGCGATCGCGATAAAACTTTTCTTCGAACGGGAAAATCACCAGAGTCTTGTTGATGTATTTGCGCAGCAAGCGGACGCGCCCTTGCCGCCACGCCCAGAATTGCGGGCAAATGTAATAAATATTTCGGATTCCCAGCGGCGTCAGCTTCCGCGCCAGCCGCAGATGAAATCCCGGGAAATCCGTCAGTATCGCCACTGGAGGGCGCCGCCGTTCTGCTTCACCAACCAGCCGTCCCATCGCCCGCCGCAACGACGGCAGTTGCTTCAGCACTTCCGTAATTCCCACCACTGAAACTTCCGAGTAATCCACAATCGTTTCCACGCCCGCTGCCCGCATCTGTGGTCCGCCCATGCCAAACAGCGCCACGTCCGCGCGCTCCTTCAGCGCCGTCGCCAGCCTTGCCGCGTACATGTCCCCGGAAGCTTCACCGGCGGACAGTAGAATAGGAATGGCGCTCATGGAAGGAAACATAAATTCGTTTTACCGATCAGCGGCCGAAGAAAAGAAGCATGTTTTGTGAATGGCACTTTTCTGTCAGACCAATGCAACTCAGTCATTGGCCTGCAGAGTGGATGATGAGGAAGAAGATACATCGATGGGCAAGTGCAATTCCTGTTCTTTGTACTGCAGTTGGTACAGCCGGTAATAAATTCCCCGCTGCGCCAGCAATTTCTGGTGCGCGCCCTGCTCTCTCAGCCGCCCCTTGTGGAATACCAGTATGCAGTCGGCGTGCTGGATGGTGCTCAGCCGGTGCGCAATAACCAGGGCGGTGCGCCCGGAAAGCAGCCGGTCCAGCGCTTCGCGGATCAGCATTTCCGTTTTTGTATCCACGCTGGAGGTCGCTTCGTCCAAAATCAGAAATCTGGGATTGTGCGCCAGCGCGCGCGCAAAATTGATCAGTTGTCGCTGTCCCACCGACAAAGTCGATCCGCGCTCGTTCACCGACGTGCCCACCCCATCGGGCAGCGCGCGAATAAAATCGCCCAGCCCCACCTCGTCCACCGCGTGCTTGACTGTAGCGCTATCAATCCCCGCCGTTCCCAGCCGCACATTGGATTCGATCGTCCCCGAAAACAGAAACGGATCCTGCAGCACGATGCCAAATTGCCGCCGCAGGTCCTGCAACTGAATCGCCCGTATATCCACGCCGTCCAGCAGAATCTGCCCCCGCTGAATGTCGTAGAAACGCAACAGCAGCGATATCAGCGTGGTTTTGCCCGCTCCAGTGTGCCCCACGATCGCCATGGTCTGCCCCGGCTCCACTTTGAACGACACATCGCGCAATACCCAGTCCTCATCCTTCGGCTCCGCGGCGTGCCGGTAAGAAAACCACACATTGCGAAATTCTATCTCGCCGCGCGGATCGCGCAGTGAAATCGCGTTCGGATCGCTCGCAATCGTTACCGGCTCATCCAGCAGCCTGAAAATCCGCTCCGATGCAGCCATCGCCGATTGCAAAATATTAAATTTCTCGCTCAAGTCCTGAATAGGCCGGAAAAATCGCTGCGCGTACTGCATGAACGCGATGAG
>PNAR01000040.1 GCA_003169715.1 Acidobacteriaceae bacterium
CGGCAGTATCTGCCCAAAGGAGCAACCATGGCCCGAGTCACCCAAAGCCAATGCGACTTAATCGCCGAACACCTCAACAACCGACCAAGAAAAAGACATGGCTACAAAACACCCAATCAATGCTTCCTTCAGACCTAGCAAATGTTGCACTACAAAGTTGAGCCTAGGTCTCGCACGAGAATTTGAAAAACTGCGCGAGGGATTTATCCAATGGAGCCGACACCCTCTCATCCATCGCGCGGGGAGCCGCAAGCCAGCACCACGGCCAGCGTCTGGCGACCCCTTCAGGGACAAACGTTCCGCAATTTGTTGTGGGGAATCTATCGCGACACCGAACATCCAGACCAGTATCTGGAGACTTTCCTTGTGCATTCGTGGGCGGAACACCTTCGCCAGCATGAGCGCATCACCCGCGCGGACCGCGCGCTCGAAGAACGAATCAGCAACTACACGTTAGGAGAGGCAAAGATAAGGCATCTCATTTACGCCGCGCCGAAGTCCGCACATGACTAGATCTTGGCTTTCCCGCCGAACGCTTGGACCGGCAGCCGCTCATAAAAAGAAAATCAGATGCCTAGCGCGTTGCAATCATAATTGAAGTCAGGCGTAAACATGACTCTTAGCGTTGCGGCCGTCGCGTCGTGGAGTTGACGAAGCAATAGTTGCGCGGACTCCGCGCACTAACTAACGAACGAACACTCCCGTGGAGCCTCGAACCCCCTCCGGACCCATTTTGTCACTCACCGCTAGATGACTGCTGGCCAGCTCTCCACTTCCGAATCAATGCGTCGGGATTGCAGCGTGGAGAAACGCCACGGTGAACCCAGTGATCGCTACTGTTGTAAAGAGTGCTTGATTCATTCTCATTAGGGATATACCCCTACCAACCATGCTGAGCGAAGCGTCTCTTTTGAGCACTGCTTTTCAGGCAATCGTGAGCAGACATCAGCATAATCATCCCGAGGGGGAAAGGCGCGCTTCGGTTATCCGCACGCGCAAGATCACCGGCCAGCTTGACGCGATCGAGCGCATGCTAAGCGAAGATCAGGATTGCGCGGAAATTCTGACGCAAATCGTATCGGCTCGACGGGGTCTAAAATCGCTGGCCGAAAAGCTCATTCATTCGCACGTGCAGCACTGCATCGAAAACGCGCAGAATCCAGCCGAGGGCAAACGCAAGCTGCGTGAGTTGCTGACAGTTTTGGAACGCTACGTAGAATAATTCGCGCGGATGACTCAAACCACGTTGAAGGAACAGCCGCCGGCCGAGATGCTGAAACGCGGTAATTTTGTGCAACGGTTCTTTCGAACTCTCGGTCCGGGCGTTATCACAGGAGCGGCCGATGATGATCCCTCCGGCATCGCGACTTACTCGATCGCCGGAGCACAGCTCGGCACGTCCCTTCTTTGGACCGCACTACTGACGTGGCCGCTGATGAGCATGGTCCAGATGATGTGCGCTCGTGTCGGCATGGTAACTGGCCGAGGACTCGCTGGAGCATTACGACGCAGGTTTGATCGAAGGGTCGTCTTGATCGCCGCAATCGGTCTGCTTGGAGCCAACACGATAAACATCGGAGCGGATCTGGCCGGAATGGCTGACGCGGGTGAGATGTTGACGGGGATCAGCTCGCATTGGCTCGTTGTGGGCTTCGGCATTGCCATCGCGGCCGCGACGGTCTGGCTGCGCTACTATCAAATTGCAAACACCCTGAAATGGTTGTGTCTCGCTTTGTTCGCCTACGTGATTACCGCGTTCGTCGTTCACCCGAACTGGTCGGTGGCCATTCGTGATACGTTTTCGCCTTCATGGCCGAAAGGACATGTTGCGTGGCAGACTTTGGTCGCGATCCTTGGCACAACAATCAGCCCTTACTTATTTTTCTGGCAGGCTTCGCAAGAGGTCGAGGAGGAGAAAGCGATAGGTCGCCGCATGTGCCGCCAACGTCAGGGAGCAACCAAAGGCGAAATAATTAACCGCAAATTGGATGTCGGTTTGGGTGCCTTCTTCGCGGTCCTCATCATGTATTTCATCATGCTGACGACGGCCTCGACGCTACATCGCCATGGCGTTACAAATATTGAAACGTCGCGGCAGGCCGCCGAAGTGCTAGGACCACTCGCAGGGCGATTTGCTGCGGTGATTTACACCGTAGGGATTCTCGGCGTCGGTTTTCTCGCCATTCCCACGCTTTCCGGATCAGCGGGATACGCGTTAGCTGAAACGCTAAGTTGGAAAGAGGGTCTGGATGAGAAACCGAAGGCGGCGAAAGCATTCTACGGTGTCATCATTGTCTCCACGGCAGCGGGCATTGCACTTGATTTCTTGAACATCAATCCCGTGAGAGCTCTCTTTTGGACTGCCGTCATCAATGGCCTCCTAGCGCCGTTCTTGCTTCTAGGTCTTCTCGTGGTCGCCTCGAACAAGACGCTCATGATGGGGCAGCCAAGCTCGATCTTGAGTCGAGTCCTGGTTGGAGCCACCATCTTGATAATGTTCGGTGCAGCTTTTGGAATGTTCCTGCTTTGATGACTGATCGCGCGCGTTTGAAAGTCGCGCCGCACGATCTCCCAACAATTCGAATTAGAAGACGACGTTGGTTCGTAGTCCAAGTATGAGCGTATTGTCGGGCTCGGTCGTGCCACCGGGCCAAACGACATACTGCGCGTGCGGCTAAATGGAACACCACCGCGCGACTTGGTAGCGATAGACCAACTCGATCGTCGCTTCAGAATCAGACTGGCGGTGGGGAAGTCTGATCGGCAGCCACAGCAGTGAATTTTCCGCGCGCGACGCTCTCTACGTTACCTGCGGAATGTTAGCCGCCGGGGACACTTTGGTCCTTATTCCTTTTTGTCCTTCGCCACACTGGGTGCCTTTTTAGTGGCAGCCGTGAGTTCTCGTTTCTTCCAGAGCATGGAAATGACTGGGTAAATCAACAGTTCCCTGATCGTGGAGGTGATAATCCCGCCGATCATTGGAATAGCGATGCGCTTCATTACGTCGGCGCCCGCCTGCGTCACTGGCACCAGCGAATCGGCAACAACCCAAAGAGGATCGCGCACATCGTCATGATCTTTAGTCGAATGCGTTGCACGGCGCCTTCGATGCGGCGTCATGAAGGTCCCTCAGGTTGTTCATCCGACCGCTGTCGCGGAAAGTTCGCCGACAGGTCAGAAAACTTTAATGTAATACAGAATCCCTGGAGCCTAGGGGGTCC
>PNAR01000036.1 GCA_003169715.1 Acidobacteriaceae bacterium
TACCCCGTGGTGTAACGGTAACACAGCGCCCTTTGGAGGCGTTATTCATGGTTCGAATCCATGCGGGGTAGCCACTCTCGCTGGCGAAGGTTTACCAATGAGAAACGATGATTCTTCGATTGCGCAACGACACGCACGAAAACGCACAGATTTGCCTTTTATTTGCCAACTATTCGTCAACGAAAGGGCCGCCTCGGGAAGTACGCCCGCGCGCTCAGCGCACATTTTGAGTCGGATAACACTGCGCCGTTTGCGCGCAAGAATACCCTGACCGTAGAAAAAGACCGTGAAAAGAGATTCGCTTTTTAGCGGAATTCTTTTCGCTCTGAGCACCGTATCCGCAGGGTTCAGTTACGGTGTGATCTTGAAGACGACTCCAGACCCATTTGCGCCCCCCAGGTTCGTCGAGCCGTAAAGATTCCCATTCGTGTCGAAAACCAAGTTGCTGAAGGAGTACAAACCGTCGCTCCCGCCGGTAAAGACGTAAAGCGAGTTGTATGTCCAGGTGCCCCTTGAGTAGGTCAGTTTGTAAACCGTTCCGGCGTTATTAGCGCCGTCGCAGTGTGTCGTGGCGTAAAGACTACCAGATGCATCCATGATAACATTGCGGAAAGTTCCCGAAATGCCCCACCCGGGCAGGCTTTGGAGCACGGTAAACGTCCAGCCGCTTTGTGAGGGTGTCAGCTTGAAAATCGTGCCACCGACGTTCCCGCCTTCGCCGCCCTCGGTGGCGGCGCCATAAAGGTTACCCGCCTGGTCAAGGGTCAGGCCAGCATAAGGAACACCTCCGTCGTTTGCGTCCTGAAAATTATGCAGAATGCTTTCTTTCCAGCCGTATAAGCTTGACGATCTTGGCAGCGTCAACTGGAAGACGGTGCCATATCCGTAAATGCCTCCGGCAGAGGTCGTGCCATAGATATTGCCCGCCGCATCAAGGGTGACACCGGCGACGGGAATTTTCCCGTCGGTACTACCTTGGCCGAAGCTGTAGAGCACCCTGTAAGGGGAGGACCCGGACAGTCCTAGCCTGAAAACTGTGCCATTGCCGTTCAAGCCGCCTGCAGTGGTGGTGCCGTAAAGAAACCCAGCGGCATCCATGGCTAAACCTGCTTCGGGTCCCGCTCCGTCCGTTCCCCCAGTGAAGCTATACAGCACTCTCTGCTTGCCGCCGTTCGGCTCCACCTTGAACACCGTTCCCGCACCGTAAGCGCCTCCAGCGACGGTCGTGCCGTAGAGGTAGCCCGCCGCCGCATCCAGGAGCAAACTTGCCCCAGGATTGGCTCCGTCTATCCCACCAGTGAAGCTGTACAGCACCATCTCCGAGCCACTCTGAGTCACTTTGAACACCGTTCCTGCGCCGGAAACCCCTCCGGCGTTGGTGGTACCGTAAAGATTTCCCGCTGCATCAATCGTGAAGCCACTAAGGGGATTTGCCCCGTCGCTCCCGCCGGTGAAGTTGTGAACTACGCTGAAGGTCTGAGCATGCGCCCGTGAGGTCGCGACCGCCACTAGCGCGAGTGCAACCGCGAAAGCAAGCATAAGCTTGCCAACAGCCGATATCGATTCAGATTTCATGATTCTTATCTATCCCTTTCGAGTGCTATTTTTAAGGGACTGGGACAGGCGTCGTCAAGACTCATAATTGAAGAAGGCGGTTTTTCACGGCTTTGCGCGACGTGTCAGAAACCGCTTGTTCCCTCGGCAATGCCGTCGATTATCGTTGCGCAGCTTTGCCGCGGCTTGCGCACAAAAATACCCTGACCGTAGAAAAAGACCGTGGAACGGCGCGCATCCCTGGCGCAAGTTGCCGCAATTTCAATGTCCCGCCTCCGCCAGGCTGTCGCCCTCTCTAGAGCAGTAGAAGCTAATTAAAGCTTCGTGATGTGTAATTGACTTATGTCCAAGCGGTTATACAGTTGGTCCTGATCGTGCCGTAAGGTCGAAAGTGAAGGTTCCCGAGTCTGCGGAGAAGTCCCCCCTGTTCCTGGTTTGCGGCTTGGTGAAACCGGCAGGAGTACGATACTTGCCGTCGACCCATACATCGGGTGCGAGTTTCAGGGAACCGCACGCGGTAAGCCAAAGCGCGACCGCGGCAAAACCGATGGAGTTGATGTAGAGGCGCACAAGACCTAACCTATGATTATGCCGACAATTTCGACGGATATCCAGCGTATTAGGCGACAAGTCCGTCTTTCTCTCAAATTTGAGAGCACTGTTCTTGATCATTATCCAACCCGTAACCCGTCGAACACTATTGAGTGCAGCGTCCAAGCGATAAATCCCTCTTACCGTCGAGCTGCCCGTCTCAAACGACGATTTAAGGGCGGAATGCGCTTCCGTGTGTTTGCCCAGAATCGTTTTGTTCGCTCAGAAGGGTCAGAGTAGTGGCCCGGCCCTTATCTAAGGAATTGAAGCGGCGCCCAAGATGAGTCCCTAGGAAATTCTTTCGTGGCTGTTCATCTCCAGACGACGAACTTCACTAGATACTCCTGTCCGTCGGCAAATGTTCTGCCAGGGCTCATGATTAATTCGTCCGCCCCCTTTTTGGCCCCTAGCGCTCTTAGCTCCCAGTTTTTCGCTGCGACTTCATCAGTGTTCAGCCACTTTGTCTTACCGAAAACATATGGATGGATGTAGAGCAACCCCCATAGACGATAAGGTTTCGTGTGGCAGCGTCTTTCTTCATTTTACGATATGTACTTGGGATGTCGTCTCATCGTTTTGACTCTGCACTGTCCAATGTTGCAACCGCTAGAACACTACCGATCTCTACCCCAACGCCAACATTAACACCAGCCACGACTCCGACACCTACGGTTACGCCAGTTTCTACCCCTATCGAAACTCCCACGCCAACGCCTAGTTCCACGCCAAGTCCAATACCAACCCCGACCGCCACTCCGACACCTACCCCTACGTCTACGCCAATACCGACGGCGACTCCAACTCCTACCCCTGTTCAGACACCTGCTGCGCCAACAAATCTTTTAGCAACTGCAATCTCGTCCAGCCAGATTGCTCTCTCCTGGACGGACAATTCAACGAACGAAAATGGGTTTCGGATTCAACGCTCTAGCGACGGCATAACCTTCGTATTGATCGCTACCGTTGGCATCGATGTCACTACATACACAGATGACGGACTTATGGCAGTAACGACCTATTATTATCGAGCACGGGCGTATAATTCCGATGGGAACTCGGCACTGTCCAATGTTGGAAGTGCTACAACATTACCGGCCTCTACGTCCAGCCAGATTGCTCTCTCCTGGACGGATAATTCAACGAACGAAAATGGGTTTCGGATTCAGCGCACTAGTGCAGTGTAACAAAGGAA
>PNAR01000144.1 GCA_003169715.1 Acidobacteriaceae bacterium
TGGAATTTCGTTACCCGACGGGATGGACTTTGGTTGCTACCGGCGAGAGAAAGGACGAGGCGACAATTCCAAAATCGCTACCGCATGATGGATCCCCCGCCGAGCACGCTGTGCAGGTGAGCCGCTGGATCTCGGAACGCCCCATTCCGGTTGTTGGATTTAATCTTGGGAGATATAAGCATGTGACGAAACATGCAGGCCCGGTAACGGTGGAAGTTTATGCGGCCTCGGGCATGGAGCGCGGCTTTCCACCCGAGGTCGAGGCCGAAATCATGCCTCTTCCGGAAATCACCCAGCAGAGGCCCTTAATTCCGAGATTGATTCCACCGCCGCCGCCGCCGTCCCCCGCGGGGAATGCCTCGATGGTGGCCGATAGTGCCGCCCATGCCGTCACCTTTTTCGCTACTCAATTTGGGCCTTATCCGTATGCTGATCTTTCGGTCACGCAAATGCCAGGATCGGTGAGCCAAGGTTGGCCAGGGCTAATATTCCTTTCCAGTTATTCATTTCTCTCCTCAAATCAAAGGGCCGGCCTTCATATGTCCACCGTCGAACAGGCGATGGTTTCCGGAGTGATTGCGCACGAAACCGCACATCAATGGTGGGGCGACTTGGTTACGTGGAGCGGCTATCGCGATCAGTGGATCATGGAGGGACTGGCGAGTTACAGCTCGCTTTTGCTGCTGGAATCGCAAAACCCACCTCAATTTCGGATGGTGATGGAAAAATATCGTAATGATCTGTTAAAGGAGAACGAGCGCGGCCAGAGATTCATGGATGCTGGTCCGGTGACCCTAGGCGCGCGGCTCAACTCATCAAAATTTCCCGATGGATACGAAACTATCGCCTATGAACGCGGCACGTGGCTGTTCCATATGTTGCGCACCATGATGCGCGACGCCGAACAGAAAAATGGCGCGCGACGCTCTTCATTGGGGGATTCATCCAACGAGCCTTTTTTGCGTGCGCTCCGAGCGGTGAGAGAGCAATATCAGACGAAGCCGGTTACGACGACCGAGTTGATTCGATCTTTCGAGGAACATTTGCCGCCCTCCGCGTGGCACGAAGGCAAACGGTCTCTGGATTGGTTTTACGAGGGATGGGTGAACGGAACCGCAATTCCTGAGTTTGAGCTGCACGGCTTAAAATTTAAAGACGTGAACAATTCAACCGTCGTAACTGGAACCATCCAACAGAAGGATGCTCCTGAAACCCTGGTAACCTCAGTGCCGCTTTACGCTTCGTTTCATGGAAGAGATGTGCTGTTGGGGAGAGTATTCGCAGATGGGCAGGAAACTCAATTTCACTTATCCTCACCTTTAGGCACCCGGAAAATTCTGCTTGATCCGGATCACACCGTACTATCGCGATCTCATTGAGACTCTATTTGGAGGCTCGGCGGCATGGGGCCGACGACGTAACAGCGGAGGGATTCGTAGGCGCCGTGGTTGCAACGGATCGTACAGAATTCCGGTTACGCTGTGAGATAATCTGGGATATCTCTCGATGCATAGGCGGTTTCTGACAATGCTTTTTCGGCGCTCTATTCTGTTGTTTCTGTTAGCTTGTCTGGGATGTTCCGCTCAGTCCGCTCCGTCTGATTTAATACAACGCATGGAGCGCGAGGTACGTATCTATTACTCAATACCTCCACACGTAAAAATCACGATTAGTCCCCTCAAAGCTAGTGATTTTCCTCAATATGATGCTTTAACGATTACCTTCGACGGAGGAGAGAAAAGGCAAACCTACGATTTCCTCCTCTCGAAAGATAAAAAGACTTTAATCCGGATGACCAAGCTTGATCTGACTAAAGATCCCTATGCCGAAGTCATGAAGAAGATTGATATAAAGGGTCGCCCAACGCGAGGGAATAAGGACGCTAAGGTGGTTGTTGTCAGCTTCGACGATCTGGAATGCCCCTTTTGCTCTCGCATGCACGAGACACTGTTTCCCGAACTCCTCAAGGAATACGGGGATCGTGTGCTTTTTGTTTACAAGGATTTCCCGTTATCTGAGATTCATCCGTGGGCAATGCATGCCGCCGTGGATGCCGACTGCCTGGCTTCCCAAAGCAACGATGCGTACTGGGAATTTGCGGACTACGTTCATGCGAACCAGCATGAAGTGAATTCGGAGACCACTCGCAATAATCAGTTTGCGGCTCTCGACCGAATTGCTTTAAAGAATGCTCCAAAATACAACGTCGACGGCACCAAGCTTCAGGCATGCATAAAGGCGCAAGATGATGACGTTGTGAAAGCATCGGTAAAAGAAGGCGAGTCCCTGGGAATGACCGCCACTCCGACATTATTCGTGAACGGTCAGGAAGTGGACGGGGCGCTCTCGGCTGGCGACCTTCGAAAGATATTCGACGAGGCGCTCGATCAGGCCGGAGTTCCGCCGCTCAAGAATGCTCAAGCATCGGCGGTTTCCCCGCCGGCGAGCGGTGCCGCCAAGTAGGGCGGAACATCAATTAACTTCGGTCCAGTTGAAATCGCTTTATCTGGCCGCAAACTGCAATTCAGGGGGATTTTTTTGGAACTTAGTTCATGGTTTGTGCGTGCATCTTCGATAGTGTTTCTTTCGCTAATCGCGGCGGGAAGTGTTGGCTGCGGAAGCAAACAGGCTGATGGGAACGATGTCGCCGCCGTAGTGGACGGTCACAAGATCTATCTCACAGACGTCGAAAAGTACTACCAGAATCAGACTTCCGGATCTAACCAACACCCGGTTGGAGAACAGTCCACTACCGTAAAGCTCAACATTCTGCACGATTTGATTGATAACGAAATACTGATGCGTCGCGCCGAAAAACTAGGCCTGCTGGCGACCGACGAGGAAGTTGACCGCAAATTGAACGAGATCAAGTCACCCTTCAGCGCAGAAGACTTCGCCGCCCGCATGAAGGAGAAAAATATAACCCTCGATGATTTCAAACGGGATATCCGGCGGTCAGTGACCATTGACAAAGTAATGAATAAAGAGGTCACGTCGAAAATCAATGTCACGGACCAGGAGATTTCCGAGTACTACAACGCACACAGGTCAGAATTCAACTTGATTGAACCTCAGTATCATCTGGCTCGAATATTTGTGACGCCTCTGCCTAATCCCGAGGCGCGCAATCAGAACGGCAAAGCGCAAAATCAGGCTGAAGCACAAAAGAAAATCCAAATGATCTTGACTCGCCTTGAGAGTGGCGACGACTTCGCGACACTGGCAATGAATTACTCCGAAGATACCCAGACGGCAGGCAATGGCGGCGACCTTGGCTTCATGCCTGAGTCTTCCCTGCACAACACCGATCCAGCCACCCGCGACAGCGTGTCGAAGTTGAAGGCGGGACAATATACACCGGTAATTTCAATCGTCAATCCGGCCACCAAACAGTTCGTTGGATATCAAATTGTAAAACTCATTGCCAAAGAGCCCGCTGGCCAGCGCGAGTTCTCCGACCCGCGGGTGCAGGAAGCGATTCGTTCACAGCTTCGCGATCACCGCGAGCAGTTATTGAAGGCGGCTTATTACGAAGTCTTGCGCGATCAGGCCAGAGTGGAGAATTACTTCGCGGAGAAAATACTGGCAAACAACGCCATCCCTAAGTAGCGGTGATTTCTCAAAAGCCGCTATTCCACAATTGCCAGCACATCGCCGGCGTTGACGTAAGTTCCTTCCGAAACTAACTGCCTCACGATTCCTTTGCCGGGAGACTTTATCTCATTCTGCATTTTCATAGCTTCCACCACAATGAGGGCTTGCCCGGCTTCCACCTGTTCCATCTCGGTTGCCAATACTCGAAGAATTTTTCCCGGCATGGAAGCGAGAAGCCTTGAGTTACCGCTTGTGCTGCGATTTCTCGTTCGGGAAGCAAGGGATCTGGGATCGGACAACTCCACCACATAGGGTGAATGTTCAATCCAGATGCGAGCTTGTTTTCCCAGTTGATCCCGTTTTACTTCGTATGTTTTGCCATTCGTAATCAGAGACATGACGTCACGCCTGACGAGTTGGGCGCGAACTTGAATGAGCCGCCCGTCCAATTCGCACCTCCACTCTTGCCCGTCGCGTTCAAGTTTCACGCGATGGGGATTGTCGCCGACGTTAATTTTGACGATCATCGTTTGCCTGCCATTGCAGTGACTCAATCTTCGCCGATCTTTTCCATCGTGATGCTGAAACAATAGGCCCAACTGGATCGTGCATGATTGAATCTCTGGATGACGTTTCGTCCAGGACAGCGAACAATCCAGCGGCCAGCGCGGCTATCTCGTTGTGTTGATGATCTGCCGCAACCGAAGCCGTTAGCCTGTTAAGGTATTCGATATCTATTTTTCCCTCCCGGAAGCCGGGATCGTTCAATATCCTTCTGAACAACGCGATATTTGTCTGGATGCCGCCGACAAACATTTCATCGAGCGCGCGCAGCAACCGCGACACGACTTGTTCTCTATTTTCCGCGTAGGCTGTCAATTTGGCCAGCAAGGGATCGTAATCCACGGGAACTGTCCAACCCTCATAAACACCGCTGTCTAAGCGAATACCCGGCCCAGAGGGTTCTTGCAATAGAGTTATTTTCCCGGGGCTCGGAAAATACTGGTTGTCTGGATCTTCGGCGTAGATGCGGCATTCGATTGCGTGCCCCCGGAAATTCACGTCCTCTTGACGGACGGGGAGCCTTTCGCCAGCGGCAATGCGTATTTGCATCTGTACCAAATCAACGCCCGTTACTAGTTCCGTCACCGGGTGCTCGACTTGTAGTCGCGTATTCATCTCCAAAAAATAAAAGTTCTTGTCTTGACTGACCAAAAATTCGACGGTGCCGGCGTTCGAATATCCCACAGCCGACGCAGCTTGCACCGCGACTTCGCCCATTTTATTTCGCAATGCCACATCAACAAACGAAGAAGGTGACTCTTCTAAGACTTTCTGATGCCGTCGTTGGATGGAGCACTCCCGCTCGCCCAAATGAATTGTGTTCCCATGCTCGTCTGCCAATATCTGAATTTCGATGTGCCTGGGATTCAGAATTGCCTCTTCGATATAGACACTACCGTCTCCAAAGGCGCGTTGCGATTCGCTCTGCGCGGCTTCCAAGGCTGATCTCAATTCCTGTGGTTCGCGCACCAGCCGCATCCCCTTTCCTCCACCCCCGGCGGCGGCCTTGAGCATTACCGGATACCCGATATTCTGTGCGATCTGCGCCGCTTCTTCGAATGATTCGAGCGCCTGTGAATTCCCTGGAACGCACGGTACCCCATGTTTTTCCATCTCCTGCCGCGCGCGGGTTTTCGATCCCATAATTCTCATGGACTTGGGGGACGGTCCGATAAACTTGATTCCAGCGTTGGCACACGCTTCGGCAAAATCCGCATTTTCTGACAAGAATCCGTAACCAGGATGCAGAGCATCCGCACCGCATCGTTTCGCCACCGTCACAACTTTTTCTATGTCTAAATAGGACTCCAGCGCAGGAGACGCACCGAGAGAGTATGCCTCAGCTGCCATGCGTACATGTAGTGCGGCGCGATCGGCTTCGGAATACACAGCTACGGGAATGATTCCCATCTCGCGGCAGGCGCGGACGATTCGGAGTGCGATTTCGCCTCGGTTGGCGATGAGAATTTTTTGGATCATCGAGTCGACAAGGGCCTGTCCGCGTCAGGAGAGATTCCTGTGCGGACCGGGCCGGTGGTTAGGCTCCGGGTCAGCCCTGCCTCAGCTTGTAAAGGCGTTGGCCGTATTCGACAGGCTGGCCATTCTCGACCAGCATCTCGACGACGGTGCCCTTAACCTCGGCCTGGATCTCGTTCATGATCTTCATCGCCTCGATGATGCAGAGAAGCTGGCCCTCCTGCACGGTGTCGCCCTGCTTGACGAGCACCTTCCACATGTTTCCCTGCAGGGGAGAGGGCAGAATATCGGTGCCCCGCCCACCCCCACCGCCGCTCGAGCTCTCGCGCTGCTTGCGCTTTGGCGCCGCCCGCCCGCCCGCCGTCGAGCCGTTCGCGGAACCGCCACCACCACCGGCGAACGGGGGGCCAACGACCCTGACGTCGAAGCGCTGCCCCGACACCTCGACCTCGTAGGTCTGCTCGACCTTTTGCTCCGCGCCCTCATTGTCCCCCGGGGCTTGCGGTGCGGGGAAGGCGAGCGTCTTCAACCAGGCTTTGTCCTCGAGCAGGTCCCTACAAGTCTCGCCCTTCGCCCACTGCTCGGTCGCCAGCAGCGCCTGGTGGAAGGGAATCAGCGTCTTCAGGCCCTCGATCTCGTATTCGCCGAGCGCGCGCAGCATCCGCTGGGTGGCCTGCTCGCGGTCTGAGTCCCACACGATCAGCTTGGCCACCATCGGGTCGTACATCGGCGAGACTTCTCCTCCCGCGCCGACGCCCGAGTCCACGCGCACGCCCGGCCCGCTCGGCTCTTTGTAGGCGCCGATCTTCCCGGGGGCCGGGGCGAAGTTCTTGGAGGCGTCCTCGGCGTTGATGCGGCACTCGATCGCGTG
>PNAR01000265.1 GCA_003169715.1 Acidobacteriaceae bacterium
GGAAAAGTCCAAAAACCGACTTTCCCTCCCCGCTTGGAAATCCCGCAAAAAGCGCGGGATTCCCACTTTCCCACCGCCCCGGCTGCCGCTACTCAATTAACTCAAACCGGACAACTCACGTGCTAAGAAAACCGGACATTTTAACTTGCTAACAACAATCGCCTAAAGAGCGCCCCCATTTGACCGAAATCTTGAGCTTGGATAGAAATCGGTGTCAGACGGGAGTTGACGATGACAAAATTACGGAACAACTCGAATGGCGCAACGCGTGGTGATCGTGCCTTAGTGCGGATAATTGCGGAATTGGAAACGAAGGGGCAGGCATTGAAAGCCAGCGAGGTCGCGATACTGCTACAAGTCACACCTCAGCACGTTTACAAGTTGGCGGCGCAGCAGATAATACCCTCGTTTCGTGTCGGACGAGCCGTGCGGTTTGATCCAGATCAGGTTGCCGGTTGGCTTCAGCGGAAGATGCCTCGTCCGGTAAGTTCAGATCCCGATCCGGGTTGCCGTCTAGGCGACGACACTCGGCCTCAGTGCAGTACCTCAATAGCCTGCGCTTCAGACGAACCATCGGCTACAGCATGGCGCGCTATAGCAGAGGCCGCCGCAGTTGGCTGAGCGACGTAAGCCGCGAGCGCGCCAGCGTTTACCTTCGCCAATGCATCCTTCGATTGCACACCTTTCAAGTAGACCATTGTTGATTTGATATCACGGTGGCCCATCCAGGTCTGCAAGGTACGAATGTCAATCCCGTGGCGCAAGTGCTCCGTGGCAAATGTGTGCCGGAACTTATGTAAGAAGAAGTGCTGGCAGTGGGGACCTTCGGCACACTTGTTTCCATGCTTTGTAATGCACTGTCCGCAATTCAGCCCCGCCCGTTGCGCCACTCGCTTCACGATCAGATCGTTTGCGCTGTCCGGATTGCCTTTTGAGTTGGGGAATACCAGATCGGCGGGATGCGCACTTCGACGCTCCTTCATCTCCCTAAGCTGCTCCATCATGGAGGATGGCAGCGGTACAACGCGTTCTTCCCAGTTCTTCGGTTTGAACCCCCACGAGGGTTTTGCCGTTACGCGTGCCACGCAATTGCGAAGATCGATGTCCCTCCAGGTCAAGAAGCGTTCCTCGCGATCGCGAAACCCTGATGCCACCATAAACTTAATGAAGATCGCCTCATCGTGAAGCGCATGGCAAAGCAGTGCACCGATTTCTTCCGGTTCGTATATCGCGCGAATCTTCTCCACGTATTCCGGCCAGTCACTCGGCCCGATCAGCTTTATCCTTCCATGACGTTTGAAGAATTGGAGAGCTACGACAAGTTTGTCGTACACGGTGCGGCTGCCCAGCCCGCCCTTGTAGCAGTCGGTCATGAACTTCAAAATGTCTTCGCGCTCAACTTGGTCGACATACCGCTTTGCATAAGACGCCCGCAAGAGATTGTCGAGCGTGTAGCGATAGGTAAGATAGGTTCGAGGGCTGCGGTGATGTTCGATGAACTCGAGATAGGAATCAACGGCCGCGCCTAGCGTGAGCCGTTCCTCGGCGGCTGCGTGCGACGGTGGGGCTGGCACGATTCCCGCCCTCACCGCTTGAATTTCTAGGGCCTTGCGGCGCGCCGCATCGAGAGCCGCGTCGAACTTTCCCACGGAAAGCCGGCGGCGATTTCCCGCCTCGTACCACTCCAAATAGTAGCTGCCCTCCGGATGATGTTCGTCGCGCCCACAGACCCAGACGTGATCGCGAAGGATCTTGCCATTCTTTTCGACTACGGGCACAAACTTCCAGGTCTGGCCCAGATGAACTTTCTTGAGAATGTTGGCACGTTCGGCGTACTGCCTGGATCGACCCATTTCCGATGCCTCACTTCACGACAACGGACGTTAACGCCGATCACAAATTCGAGCGAATCAAGGTGTGAATGGATACCACAATGGACACCAAGGAAGGCAAGAGGATGAAAACAAAGAGAAGCGGTCAGGAGGCAGCGTTCTAACCAACTGAACNNCCTCTGCCGTGACAGGGCAGCGTTCTAACCAACTGAACTACGTCCCCACTCGCCAAACCAACAAGATGCGAAATCGTCAGTGTCTATGCGGCTTTGCACGATTTGCACACTTTTGCACAGATTGCCCGTGATGACCGGAATTGCTCCTAATCTGGCGTGAACCGCCCATGAACCGCCAGTGAGAATTCGCGGGAAACCTCGTCACAAATTCATCGTAACAGCTTCTCAAAAAACGCGAAAGGCCAGTCGCTCGATCAAACTAGCGAACTGCTCTCACTGCCCCGCTAAACTTCTTGCGAAACCGCCTTAGACCGAACTGATAGAGAAAACTCGACCTATTTTTCGGCGGTGGGATTGAGACGGGCAGGCTCTTCGAGGATACCAAGCAGTGCAGTCGCGCAATAGACTCGGTCGCGCTTCGCATCGCCTACACGTTTGATAATACCCGCGCGTTCCAGCCGTTCGATTGCGCGCTGTGCTGTCGTGAATGCGACCGCCAATTTCTCAGCCACGCCCTTCGTAGTGATGAAAGGATTTGCCCCCAACAGTTCGACTACACGCGATGGATTATTGCTTGATTCTCCGGAGACTTTCTTCTGCCACTGAGCCAGCAACTGGTTGATGCGCGTCGCTCGACTCAACGCATCCTCAGACATGCGGGCGACTCCAAGCAGGAAGTACTCCAACCAGTCGTTCCAAGCTCCCCGTTCGCTGATCCCATGCAAGCCATCGTAATAGTCCCTCCGCGAAGCCTCAAAAAAAGCCGACAAATAGAGCAGCGGTGTCGGGAGGATCTGGCGTTCGATCAGGAACAAGCTTATGAGCAGACGTCCAACTCGGCCATTGCCATCAAGAAACGGGTGAACGGCTTCGAATTGATAGTGGGCCAGCGCGATTGTCACCAAAGGCGGCAGGGTCGATTCATGCAAGAACTTTTCCCAGGCCGCGAGACACGGCTCGACCTCTCCCGGAGGGGGTGGGATGTAGGAAGCAGTCGCGACCGTACTGCCGGGCTTGCCAATCCAGTTCTGAATCTTACGAAAACGTCCGGGCGCTTGGTGCCCATGGACGCCCATCATGAGCTTTTCGTGCAACTCGCGAGTGAGCCTGACGCAAAGCGGTAGTTTCTTAAGGCGAGAGATTCCGTGCTCAAGAGCAACCACGTAATTGCCAACCTCCCGAAGATCGTCCGGGCTGCGATCTACGGTTGCCCCTGCCTCTGCGGCAAGCAACTCACCCAGCGTAGCTTGGGTGCCTTCAATCTTGCTTGATAGGACGGCTTCGCGCTGTACAAAAGGGCGGATGAAAATATGGGGATTGGGAAGCCGACCGCCTTCGCCCGCTAATCTTCCAATGAGCCGGTCGGCGTCCGATAGCGCGCCAATCAGCCGCGGCGTCCAATCAAGTTCGGGAGGGAGAGGCGCAGGCACGAAGGCGGAGTAGCTGCCTTGCGATACTTTCTTGCCGGGGATGTGGGTCGCCTTCGGCATCGCCTTTTTCAGAGTCGAAAATAGCGTTCTGCGCTATTTTCACAATCCATGATAATCGAAAATAGTAAGGTTGGCTATTCGCGAGGCATTATGAACGCTAAGCATCCAGCCGAAGTGAACAATGGAGCCATCCCCTCATTGCTCGACTCCGTAAAACTGTGCCAACGTCCCGAATTGAAGACGAGTAACCCATTAGGAGCAAGGTTTCACTGGCCCAGCTGACGTTGGGCCTTATTCTTTGAACTGCTCAATATTGACCATTTCCGTGCAACGGTTTTGGGGCATTATTTCTCCGCCATGAAGAAAGAACTCCTCCCCAAACAGATACGAACCATCCCTTGTCCGACCTGTGGTGCCGCTCCAGGGGAAAGGTGTAAGCTCTTGCCGCAGGGCAACCGCGCACCCATCCGCACCGCGATCGCCGATTGATTGCCGCAGATTGAACGAGTCCGCGCCCCCTGGCAAGACTCAAATCAACATATTACCGACGTTTCCTCGCTTGTTGCGTCTAACTGACTGTCGGAGCTAGACTGATTGTGTTGCGACCCATGAGCAAAATCGGGGTTCTCGCGTTGGCAATATTGTTTGCCGCATTGCCGGTGATGGCATGTGCGTTGACCAATGGAGCGATGACGGCAGCCGAGCGGGAATGTTGCAAGAAGATGGCAAGGCAGTGCGGGGACATGGGGATGGCGAAATCCCATCCTTGCTGTCAGGTAACCGCCACATCAGCTGATTTTCACGCGCTGAAGACTCCCTCTTCGCAATTGCATCATGTCAGTTTGGTTCTGTCTCACACGCTTCCGGTTACATCTCAGGCCTACGCTTACTTCTCGTTGGCACAACGGTCGTCTCGGGTTTCATGCACGCATAGTCCGCCAGGACTAGAGTCGATTACCAGCACAATCCTCAGAATCTGATCGTCTTTCCTCAGCGGCGCTGACGCCCTCGTGCGTCTGCGCGCATTTGTGTTTTCCATTTGGAGGAAAGATGAACTTTGCCTATACGTACCGGCTTGTGTCCGGAGCAATTCGGCTTGTTGTCATGACAGTCCTCGTCTCTGAAGTCGCTCTTTCGCCCGCGAAGCTCGCAGCTCAATCGCCCACCGGCGCGCCGCAGACGCCGGCACCGATGAATCATCGGGGAAAGGACGCCGTTACACCGATCCTCCTGGAGGAATTGGTGCAGGAGGTGGAACGGAGCAATCCTGAAATTGCGGCTTCTGTTCATGCGTGGAAGGCGGTGACGAATGTTCCGAAGCAGGCATCGGCGTTGCCAGAGACCGAGCTTACGGTGCAGCAATTCAGCGTTGGAAGTCCACGACTTTTCGCTGGGTATTCCAACAGCGACTTTGCTTACATCGGTATTGGCGCGTCGCAAGATCTGCCGTATCCGGGGAAGCGGCGCTTGCGATCAGAGGTTGCCCAGCACGACGCAGACTCGGTGCGAGCGCAATCTGACGGCGTGCGGCGTCAGGCAATCGAGACATTGAAGCTGGAGTATTTTCAACTCGCTTACCTTCAGCAAACTCTTCCGGTGCTGGAGCGCAATGACCAGCTGCTCAGCCAGATGGAGCAGTCAGTCGAATCGCGGTATCGAGTCGGCCAGGGAAGCCAGCAAGAAGTGCTCAAGGCGCAACTTCAGCATACGAAAATCTTGCAGGAAATCGCCATGCACCATCAGGACGAAGAGCAGCTACAGGCTCAGTTAAAAGAGGTGTTGAACCGTGATCAGAACTCCCCGGATATTGTTGCCGCGCCTTTATCGCCAACTGTGCTGAAGTACAGCGATACCGATCTGTTGCAGCGGGTGCGCGAGCAGAATCCCGATGTGCAATCACGCTCGGAGATGGTGCATAGCGAGGAGTCCCAGATTCAGCTTGCGCACAAGGAGTTCAGGCCCGACTTCAACGTTGGCTACACGTATGAGCACAACGCCGACCAGTTTCGTGACTACTACATGGCCAGCTTTGGCATACGACTGCCAAACCGGAGCCGTCAATCCGCAGCACTGGCCGAGGCCATCGAGAACAAAGAGCGCGCAAAGCTGGAACTTCAGGGAGAGGTTCAGCGAGTGCAGTCGGAAGTGGAGCAGCAATACGTTGTGGTGCGTCGCTCGGAAGATCAGCTCAAAATTTATACCGAAGGCCTGATTCCTCAATCGGAAGCCGCGTTTCAATCTGGACTGGCCGCCTACCAATCCAACCGTCAGGATTTCGAAACCCTGCTCTCATCTTTTCAGGATGTTTTGAATTCGAATCTGGAATATCAGCGCGAATTGGCCGAGCACGAATCCGCGCTGGCGCGGCTGGAACGGCTCACGGGAGTGACTTTGCCATGAAAGACCAAATTGATATTGAGCGGGAACACGACGAAATGATGCGGGAAGCGGCAGCGGGCAGAGAGTATCGCCGCGCTTTTTTAGCAACGCTCATTGCTGCGATAGTTCTTGCAATCGGCGTAGCCGGATTGTCGTGGCGACTCCATACCGCCAGTCACGCGCAAGCCGAGCAGGCAATGGAACCCGCCGCAGCGGGAACCTCTCAAGCAGCACAGCCTGACATGCAAAACATGTCAGGCGAGCAATCCGTACCCCCGCAACCCGAGACGCTGCTTGCTCCCATGCAACTCACGCCGCAGCGGATGCAGAACATCGGCGTGCAAATTGGTGAGGTCAAATACCAGCCTGTCAACGATGAGATCAGGTTCTTTGGAAATGTCCAGGCTGATGAGCGCCGACTAGCCTACGTGCAGACGCGCTTTTCGGGCTGGATACGCAAGTTGTTTGTTGATGCAACCGGCGACTTCGTGCGCAAAGGTCAACCTCTTTTCACAATCTACAGCCCCGATCTGGTCACAACGGAACAGGAATATCTGATCGCAAGAAAGAACCAGGCCGACTTGCGCCAGAGTTCTGTGACGGGTGTCGCATCAGGAGCCGCCTCTCTCTTTAATGCTGCCAAGGATCGGCTGCTGCAATGGGAAATACCGCCGAGTGAGATCGCCAAGTTGGACACGGACGGGAAAGTGATTACCGACTTAACGATCAACTCTCCAGTTTCAGGCTACATCGCCGAGAAAAACGCACTGCCGAACATGTATGTGCAGCCGGAGACGCATTTGTATACGGTTTCGGATCTCTCAGACGTTTGGGTACTAGCTCAGGTCTTCCAAAACGATGCGGGCAAAATCAAGCCTGGAGACCACGCCGACGTTACGGTCGATGCGTATCCCGGAAGAGTGTTCTCCGGGCGAGTCGATTATCTGCTGCCCCAAGTGGATATGACTACGCGCACGCTGCCGGTTCGCTTGGTGATTCCAAACCCGGGCCTGAAGTTAAGACCCGGCATGTATGTGAACGTGCGGCTGAAACTGCCGCTTGGCAAGCAGTTCGTAGTTCCGGGGTCCGCCGTCTTTCATTCAGGAACCCGAAACCTCGTGTTCGCATATCGCGGCGAAGGGAATATCGAACCGCGAGAAGTTGAACTGGGGTCGCGCGTAGGCGAGCAGCAAATTGTTACGAAAGGGGTTCGTGCCGGCGAGCAGATCGTGGTCTCGGCGAACTTCCTAATCGACTCCGAAGCTCAGTTGCAAGCAGCCGCCGGGGCATTCACACCTCCGCCGCCGGGCGCCGGTGCGGCGGCGACCATGAATGCACCAGCACAAACGCAAGCCATAGTCGAACTGACGACCGATCCTTCGCCGCCACACAAAGGCAGCAATACGGTTCGGGTGAAGCTTACTTCGAGTGACGGAAAACCGGTGAACGGCGCTCAGGTGACGGTCACATTCTTCATGGCGGCAATGCGAGAAATGGGGATGGCTGCCATGAAAACGGTGGTCAACGCGACTGACAAGGGCGGTGGCGTGTACCAAGGCAGCGGCGAGCTGGGATCGGGCGGCACGTGGCAGGTAACGGTCACCGCCGCTCAAAACGGACAAGTCATCGTGAGCAAGCACCTCACGCTCAATGCGGCGGGAGGAATGTAGCGTGATCAACCGAATCATTGAATGGTGCGCTCACAACCGCTTCCTCGTCTTTACAGGCGTGTTGCTGTTGGTGCTGGCGGGCATCTGGTCTATGGGGCATATCCCATTGGACGCGCTGCCGGACATTTCCGATGTTCAGGTCATTATCCACACCAATTGGGAAGGCGAGCCTCCGAACATCATTGAAGACCAGGTTACGTATCCGATCGTGACGGCCTTACTCGCCGCGCCGCACGTGAAAGCCGTTCGCGGGCAGACAATGTTCAACGATTCGTACGTCTTCGTTGTCTTCGAAGACGGAACGGATATGTACTGGGCGCGTTCGCGCGTCGTGGAGTACCTGCAAACCATCGCTGGGCGGCTTCCGCCAAACGTTCATCCGATGATCGGACCGGACGCCACGGGAGCCGGGTGGGTTTACGAGTATGCGCTGGTGGACCACAGCGGCAAATACAGCCTTGCCGATTTGCGAGCCCTTCAGGATTGGCACCTCCGCTACCAACTAGAAACTGTCCCCGGCGTTGCAGAAGTGGCCACGATCGGCGGCTTTGTGCGCCAGTATCAAGTCCAGCTCGATCCGAACAAACTGCTCGCTTATGGCATCCCGCTCTCGACAGTAATTGACCGGGTGAAATCCAGCACCAACGAAGTTGGGGGGCGCGCGCTGGAGTTGAGCGGAACCCGCTACATGATTCGCGGTCTGGGCTATCTGCACTCCCTCGCCGACCTGGAGAACGTCCCGGTCATGGCGAAGAACGGTACGCCCGTCTTAATCAAAGATCTGGGAAGGGTTTCTTTTGGCCCAGACACTCGGGAAGGCGTGGCGGACTGGCAAGGAGAGGGAGAGACTGTCGGCGGTATCGTCGTCATGCGCTATGGGCTGAACGCCCTGAACGTAATCGACGGTGTGAAGAAGAAGCTTGCCGAGATCAAGTCTTCCTTGCCACCTGGCGTGGAAGTGGTGTCAGGATACGACCGCGCCGGGCTGATTCAGAACTCGATCAAGACGCTGCAACGCGATCTGTTGGAAGAGGCTGCGATTGTCAGCATCGTGATCATCGTTTTTCTGTTTCACTTCCGTTCCGCGCTGATCCCGATCATCACGCTTCCCATCGCCGTCGTCGCTTCCTTCCCGCCAATGTATTACCTGGGAGTCAGCTCCAACATCATGTCTTTGGGCGGGATCGCGCTGGCGATTGGAGTCTTGGTGGACGCCGCGATTGTCATGGTGGAGAACGGCTATCGCCATCTGTCCGAACGGCCCAGTCCACAACCCGAAGAAGAGTCCCGTTCCGATGTCCCCGAACCCGAGCGCCGGAAGATTCTGATTGATAGCGCGAAGCAGGTCGGGCCAGCACTGTTCTTCTCTCTCATCATCATCGTGGTTTCATTCCTCCCGGTCTTCCTTTTAGAGGCGCAGGAAGGCCGCATGTTCCGTCCGCTCGCCTGGACCAAGACACTCGCCGTCGGCTTTTCCTCTCTCCTAGCGATCACTTTGGTGCCGGTTCTAATGGTCATGTTCATCAAAGGAAAACTACGCCCGGAATCGCAAAACCCACTTTCCCGATGGACACAGGCGTTATACCTTCCGGTTCTCCGCCTTTGCCTGAGATATCGCAAGACAACATTGCTCGTGAACCTGCTGTTCCTCGCGGTCACGTTCCCATTGGTGTTGAGGATCGGCAGCCAATTTATGCCGCCGCTCTATGAGGGATCGGCGTTATATATGCCGACAGCGCTGCCCGGCATTTCCATCACGCAGGCTTCGCAACTTCTACAGTCGCAAGATCGAGTGCTCCGATCTTTCCCCGAGGTAGAGACCGTGTTTGGAGTCGTCGGACGGTCGGACAGCGCGACCGACAACGCCCCTCTCGACATGTACGACACCACCATCATGCTAAAACCACGCGAGCAGTGGCCTGCGGGCACGACGTACGAGAACCTGATTACCCAGATGGACGAGAAGTTGCAATACCCAGGACTTACCAACACGTGGACGATGCCAGTCGAAAACCGACTCGACATGGCGCTCACCGGAATCAAAACGCCGGTCGGCATGAAAATCCAGGGGCCGAACCTTGAGGGTATTCAGCAACTCGGTGCCCAGATTCAGCAGATACTCTCTCAGACATCGCAGGTTCGCTCCGCCTTTGCCGAGCATGTCTCACAAGGTTTCTACGTCAACATTGATACGAATCGCCTCGAAGCAGCCAAGTATGGGTTGACCATCGCCGATGTCCAGCAAGCGGTTGCGTCCGGCATCGGAGGTATGAACATCGGAGAAAACATCGAAGGCCGTGAACGTTACCCGATGAACGTCCGCTACGAGCGCGACTTTCGTGACAACCTTGAAGATTTTGCTCGTGTGCTGATCGCGACTCCGACAGGCGCACAAATTCCCATTGGACAGGTGGCGAAGATCTCGTTTTCAAATGGGCCGGCCATGATCCGCGACGAGGATGGCCAGCTAACAGGCTACGTCTACATTGACCTGAATACGAAAGACTACGGTGGGTTTGTGAAAGGGGCTTCCAATCTGCTGCGCCAGAAACTCAAGCTGCCAGCGGGCTACACCTACACCTGGTCCGGCGAATACGAGTTCGAAGTCCGGGCCAAGGAGCGGCTGAAAGTCATTCTGCCGGTCGTGTTTTTCGTGATCTTCGTGCTGCTGTACATGATTTTCCATTCGGCAACAGAAGCCATGGTGTTGATCTTTCCCACGTTCTACGCGATGACGGGGGGTCTGATCTTGCAGTGGCTCCTAGGCTACAACTTCAGCGTGGCAGTCTGGGTGGGCTATATCGCGCTGTTTGGCATTGCCGTGGAGACGGGCGTTGTTATGGTGGTCTACCTTCACGAAGCTCTCGACCACAAGTTGGCTTCGGGGCATCAGCTCACCAATGCGGACATAGAGACAGCAGCAATTGAGGGGGCGGTACAACGCCTCCGCCCAAAGCTGATGACCGTCACCGCAGTGCTGGCCAGCCTCATCCCGATCCTATTCGAGAGCGGAATTGGCTCCGACGTGATGAAGCCAATTGCCGCTCCGATCGTTGGCGGTATGATCACCTCAACAATCCACGTGCTGATTCTGGTGCCAGTGTTCTTTGTGCTTATGAAAGAACGAGCGCTGCGGCGCGGCACCCTTGGGAAGGGGCAAGCAGAGGACTGAGGATCAAAGTTTTCCCGGGCGTAGCTGCCTCCCACGGTCCTTTGCGGAGAGGGTGCGGTTGTGTCCAGTCTTCTGTGTAAACGACCAAGCCTTGTTTTTGGGTTGCTTTGGATGGGTTGCAAGGGAAGCGGCGCTGACCCTTCCCCCGCACCCCCATCCCCAAATCCGCGCCGCCATGTTCCTTCAGCCCCGAATCATCCCTAGAGACAAGGCTTCCATCTACGAAATGCGCCTACCGTTTTCGAGGCAGGATGAAACCACAACCAGGGGACATTTCTATTGTGGTATGACAAAAGACACCCGTTCGCGTTGACATTTTCATACCTACAAGGCAAACTACCCAATCCGCCATGCGGGCGTTCTTAATAAGGCTCTGTCGAGTTTGCTCCGGGCAGGAAATGTCAGCCACGATAGGACTGGCCGCCCGTCACCCACAGCTATGACCGAACAGCGAGTCTCTTATACGCTCGATTCGACGCTTGAGACAGTTGATAGCGCGGAGCAAACGGCCAGCCGGATCGCGGCGGAGAACGGCTTTGGGGAAGATGAAGTAATGCAGATTTCCATGGCCGTCCGGGAAGTCGTAGTGAACGCGGTGCTGCACGGCAACGCTTACGATCCAGGGAAAAAAGTGAGCTTGGATTTTGAGACTACCGGCAACGATTTAGTCATCACCGTTCGCGATCAAGGAAAAGGGTTGGATCCAGCTAAGATTCCGGATCCGCTATCGCCCGACAATCTGTTGAAAACATCAGGCCGCGGTATTTTCTTAATCCGCTCGTTCATGGACGAGGTGGAAATTCACCCCTCCCACACGGGCACCGAAATCAAACTTGTTAAACACGGTCGCGGATCAGCCGCGGGCGGTAAGGAGGATTCCCAGTGAACTTTAAGACCAGCGTTCGTCAGGTGGATGGCGTGACCATTGTGGATTGCAGCGGGCGGATCACGTTAGGCGAGGGCAGCGTGACGCTCCGTGACGCCGTGCGTGAATTGCTCTCCAAGGGACAGAAGAAGATTTTGCTCAATCTTGGAGATGTCAACTACATTGACAGCTCAGGCATTGGCGAGCTTGTAAGCGCATTTACCACGGTGCGAAATCAGGGCGGCGATCTCAAGCTGCTCAATCTGACCAAGAAGGTCCACGATTTATTGCAGATCACCAAACTTTATACGGTCTTCGACGTAAAAGATGACGAAGCTGTAGCCGTCAAGTCGTTCAGTTGATTCCTTTTCCCTCCTAATGAGGGCGTTCGGGGCCGGGGTATTGCGATCCGGCCCTGTGATGCCCTTCCTGTTCTGGGATGCTTCCCGAATTTTCTGCTTAACTTCCGTCTGCTGCCTGAAAACCACACCTACAATTCTCTTCAGCCGCTCACCGAGAGAGTGGCCAGAGGAGTCAACACAAATGACCCGATTTGCCGCAATTATATATATGCTGCCTGTCCTATTTCCTTCTGCTTCATTTGCGGGATGTGTGCGTTTCGCGCAGGCCCGGCAGCACATCGGTGAAACACGTTGCATTAGAGGAAGAGTTTTTCACGTGAATGATTTTCAGCCAGGATTTGCGAGCTTAAGCTTTTGCGAGGAGGAGGGAAAATGTGCGTTCACCGCGCTGGTTTCCACGAAAGATCCCAAGAGCGTCGCCGCCCTTCATGAATTACAAGGGAAGACCATAACAATTCACGGACTGGTAAAAGAATCGAACGGGGATGCCCAGATTGTGCTGCAAGATCCCCGGCAATTGCTTTCCCAGGATGAAGCAATGCCCTCGTTTATGAAAACTTACGATGTTGAAGAACGGGGACATTACAGCGCCGGAACATCGCATGCGCCAAAGGCGAAGCGAGTTTACACAAAAAAACAAACGGCAACGGGGTCCATTGACATTCCCAGTGATGCGGAACCTTCGGACGATCAATAGTTGATTCGCTTGTTCGCTGTATTTCGATAGCAGGGGGCTTAACTTGCCCGAAGATCTATTCAGCGGGCTTCACCTGGCTTGGATTTTCCATTAAAGTCGGGGAAGCATAATGCCGAGCGTCCAACAGACCGCACGATGGGTTGCCGCACAGAGGGCCCGCGAATCAGAGCGATCCGACAGATTGTTTTTGGATCCACTTGCCGGCCATCTCGCGGGAGAAGAGGGCCGCGCTGCTTTGCGAATATCGGAGCAGTTCAATCCACGCCACCAATCAACCGCAGATTACATTGTGACGCGTACTCGATTTCTGGATGAGTTCGCCATTCAGGGAAACAAGAAAGGCATCCGCCAGGTCGTAATTGTCGCTGCCGGAATGGACGCGCGCGCCTACCGTCTGCCGTGGCGGGATGGCACAACTTTATATGAACTTGATTATCCCGAATTGCTGGATTCAAAAGATCAACTGCTGAATCGGCAGGGAACAATTGCTCAGTGCCACAGAATCACATTAGGGGCTAACTTGGAAAGTGAATGGGGCGACCCGCTGATTAGCGCGGGGTTCCACCCTGAACAAGCTTCGCTATGGTTGATCGAAGGCCTTCTCTATTATCTTCACGAGGCGGCGGTTAATGGCATTCTGCAACAGGTCGCTCGACTCGCCGCGCCGGGCAGCCAGCTTTCGGCCGACTTGGTAAGTCAATCGTGTTTAAGTAGCGCTTGGATGAAAGAAGCTCTTGAGGCCATGAAACAGAATGGTATGGGATGGTACTTCGGAAGCGATGACCCGTCGGCGCTCTTCGCCAAACACGGATGGCAAGCCGAAATAAAAAACCCAGACGTTGAGGCGGCCAAATATGATCCGGAGCGTTTTCCGGTGTCAGCCAATCCACCGGTTCAATTGCCGCCGATGTTTTTTGTTGTCGCATCGCGTTAGCTGCGCAACGCTTACTCCTTCTAGACCAGTCCCTTTCTCAACTCATCAAGGGAATATTTGGTCCCGCGCCATACCACCCCATCTCGCCAGAGTGCCAGCACCATCGAACGCAGCATGGTATATGCAAACAATATGGTGCTGATTGGATGCAGGAGAAAATAGTAGGCTGGAACCGCCGATTTCCAGGACATTCCGACGTAAATTGAGAACATGGAAAATAGTGCAACCGCGTAAGGTACCTTGGCCAATCCATGAGCGGAA
>PNAR01000128.1 GCA_003169715.1 Acidobacteriaceae bacterium
GGAAAAGTCCAAAAACCGACTTTCCCTGTCCGCTTGGAAATCCCGCAAAAAGCGCGGGATTCCCACTTTCCCACCGCCCCGGCTGCTGCTGGTCAATTAACTCAAACCGGACAACTCACGTGCTAAGAAAACCGGACATTTTAACTTGCTAACAACAGCGTCACGGCTGACTGTCGGAGTGTAATGAATTCGCCGAAACTCGCAGTCGCTCTGAATCTATTCCGTGTAATACGACGCCACCTCGGTCTTGGGAAGAACAGGACGCGACTGTCGAAGCTCCTGTAATTGAAGCACGATCAGATTATCCCAGCCACGCGTCTAGCATCGTTCCACTCAGCTCGTAGTCCCAACTCACGGATCCATTTTTCCAGATAGGACTTGTTCAATGACTCCCATCGCATTCTCAGTATCCCTGCCACGTCTTCTATGTGCCTCTTCGATTGCGCCAGCTTTGACCATTCGAGTTTCGAGACAACTGCGTCTTCGGCAGTTGCCACAAAAAGGCGAAGACCTTGAAGGTTGGCCAGTTGGCGCCGGCCGAACTCCTCTTCACTGAAGGCGCGAGACTTGCGCATGATGAGATCAATTTTCCAACCGGTTTCCAGATCAATCACGTTGAACATGGATTGTCGCGCGCACGCTTGCAGAGCCGCATCCAAGTCCGCGTAGTATTCACTGCCCGCAAGACCTTGCACGAATGTTCTCAATTGCGCCGGGGTGGCCTCGATTACAAAATCAATATCCTGCGTGGACCGTGGGGCCCCGTAGTAGGCGCTGGCAAACGATCCGCAAAGCATGTACGCGATGTTGGCTTGATCAAGCGCCGCGGTGATCCTCGCGAAGACTTGCGGGACACTCATTTCAGCGGTGCCGGCATGGGAGCCGGCAGAAATGCAAATCTCACCATTTCCCATGTGATACGTGGTTCTGTCCACTCCGAATGCTCTCGCCGGATACCCTCTCTGGTCAATTCCCGGGCAAACATGCTCATCTCAAACGCCATGAGCAGGCGTTGTTCTCCTGACATTGCCCGCTGAACCTGAAGCTGAACGGCTTGTGCTGAAAGGGTGGTATCGCTGGTGCGCACGCGAAAATCTTACCACGGAGCCCTGCCTGATCGAGCTTGCGAGCCTAGCCGCCGGCGATTGCTCCTATGATCAAAAAGGGCTCCGCACCTGATGCGACCGATTCAGGCAGTAGGGTATCCGGCGGCTCGTGGGATAGATCTTCCTCGCAGGCGAAGAACCGCAAGAAAGGGCGCCGCTGTTGCGTGTCGTGATCGCGAATCGTCCCACGCAGCATGGGATAGCGGGCCTCAAGCGCATCGAGCACCGTGCGCTGCGTCAGCGGACCTTCCACTTTGAGCGTTACCTCGCTGCCGGCGTGCGCCAGCGTTCGCAAATGCTGGGGAAGTATGACTCGAATCATATGGGACAACCATCTCACAAAATCATTTTGACCTTACGAGCGCTGAATCGCAAGCGGGACCAACGGGCGCGACGCCCAAAAAAGGCCCTCCTGACAGTTACCAAACCCTAGATCCAAGCCTCGCGTCTCCAGAAGGGATAACCGCATAGCCTGGCAGCTCCTATAAAGAAAATAACACCGAATACAAAAACCCCAGGCACGATTGCCCATCGGCCCTCCGAAAAGTCCATGCAGGCATCCAGCAATTGGATGAAAGCAGTGAGTATCATCAAATTGCTCAGTACCCTTCTTGCCCCCAACGTAAGTGCCGTCAGAAGCATAATCGCTAAAACTAAATTGCGGGCGGCGAGGTAGCCTGCGTAAATGCGCACCGCACCATTGATCTCATCACGCGGAGACACTAACATCGCGGGGTGCACAAGAGCTATAACTCCGCCTGTTGCCGTGAGAAGGGCGCCCAGCACAACTACTGTGGATAGCCACCAAGGCAGCCTCGAACGGTCCCTCAACGCGGTGCCACTCGGCACGGTTTTGTGCCCGTCCTCAACTTGAGACATTCAGACGTCCCTCCTGGTTGCATGTATGTACGGTTAAGGTGGATTGGCAGTTCCCGACGACAATATCTACTGGGCTATCCGCTAAATGCGTGAAAGTCATGTTAAGGCTTCGTGATCCTAGCTCGTGAAAGGAGAGGACTTGTTCCGGCCAAACTCACGCAAATCTCTCCGCAGCGCGTGCTTTCGCTCTAGCCGCCTCGTCTTCCCGATTCTTTGGTGGCGCGTTGGTTTCGAGCGAGCGCAGAAGGCGGAAGGAAATCCTCGCGATTTCGTCAGCGGCGGCGAGGAATGCGACTTCGTTTGCCTTGGACGGTTTGTTAAATCCGGTAATCTTTCTCACGAACTGAATCGAAGCGGCTCGAACCTCTTCGTCCGTTACCGGCGGATCGAAGTTGAAGAGGGTCTTAATATTTCTGCACATCGGGATGACCTCGAGATTACCGGCGAATTAATGTCGCGACCACTTCATATTCTACGCATCTCAAGGGCGTGAAAGGAATCTCAGCCATGCAAAAAGATAAGGCCCTTCGAGAGCATCTGGTTCAACTTCTTAAAGGTGGTAACGCTCACGCAGATTTTGAAACTGCCATCAAGGACTTAGCCCCGAATCTCCGCGGGAAAACGCCAAAGAACGCCGGGCATTCGCCGTGGCAACTGCTCGAGCACATGCGCATTGCGCAATGGGACATCCTGGAATTCGTTCGGAATCCCGATCACGTCTCGCCTAAATTTCCAGAAGGTTACTGGCCGAAATCACAAACTCCGCCACGCAAAGAGGCATGGGATGAGTCCGCGAAAGCTTTTCGCGCCGACCACAAAGCTCTGATCAAGCTGGTCGAGAACGAATCTACCGATCTGCTCGCCAGAATTCCTCATGGCGATGGTCAGACAGTTCTACGCGAAGTGCTGCTGGCGGCCGACCACAACGCCTACCACCTGGGAGCCTTGGTATTGGTGCGACGATTTCTGGACGCGTGGCACGAATAAGGTAGAGCTACCAGAGGAGCATTGACCGTAGAGGGGGATTGTCACGTCGCCGCGGACCGCTCCGCGAACGGCGGCAGACCCCCCGCGCCGCTTCTAAACATTGATTTTCATGTCAGCGTCTGCACCTCTACGGACAAGACCGCCGGAAGATCGCGCACAATCGGCGACCAGTTATCTCCCGCATCCACGGACGCATAAACCTGGCCCCCGGTGGTGCCGAAATAAATTCCGCACTTGTCTAGCGTGTCCACGGCCATCGCGTCGCGCAGGACGTTAACGTAGCAATCTTTTTGCGGAAGGCCCTTGGTGAGCGCCTCCCACTCATTGCCGCCGGTGCGGCTTCGATAGACTCGCAACTTGCCCTCATGCACGTAGTGCTCGGAATCGCTCTTGATTGGGACTACGTAAATCGTCTCTGGCTCGTGAGCGTGAATATCAATCACGAAGCCAAAATCTGTCGGCAGATTTCCGCTGACCTCGCGCCACTCGTCGCCGGCATTGTCGCTGCGCATGACGTCCCAATGCTTCTGCATGAACAGAACGCCGGGACGCGAAGGGTGCATTGCCACGTGGTGAACGCAATGTCCGACTTCAGCTTTTGGATCGGGAATGTATTGTGACCTCAGCCCTTGATTGATCGGCTTCCATGTCTTGCCGCCGTCATCGGTGCGGAAAGCGCCCGCGGCTGAGATCGCAATCCACATCCGATGCGGATTGCTCGGATCGAGAATGATCGTGTGAAGGCACATGCCTCCGGCGCCCGGCTGCCATTTTGGACCGGTACCGTGGCCGCGCAGTCCGGAGAGCTCCTTCCAGTTCTGGCCGCCGTCGGTTGAGCGGAAGATAGCAGCGTCTTCGACTCCGGCATAAACCGTTTCCGGATCAGAGAGCGATGGCTCGATATGCCAGACTCGTTTGAACTCCCAAGGATGCTGCGTCCCGTCGTAAAACTGATGGGTCGTGAGTGGCTTGCCAGTTTCAGGAGAAGTGTCGTAAGCGAATTTATTGCTGTCAGTTTTGGGCGGACCCGGAACGGCCTGTTCACCGGGAGGCGTTCCTGGCTGATGCCAGGTCTTGCCGCCATCGTCGGAGCGCTGAATGATTTGCCCGAACCATCCGCTGGTTTGCGACGCGTAGATGCGATTCGGATCAGCGGGCGA
>PNAR01000066.1 GCA_003169715.1 Acidobacteriaceae bacterium
GGATTGCGTAGCGCGGGGGTTTTGATTTCCCGGCATCATAATCAAAGAGGCTGTCCGTTGCGGTTTTCGCTTGGTGTAGAGTTGTGGGTTGATGGATGCGTGGTAATCACGTCTGATAGCGTTTAAAGTCACGGTATTAGAATCGTTTCCGAGTACACCAGAAGCAAAGCAACTACATCCCTGCGAGGTCGGCGATGAAAGCTGCGGCCGTGTTCGCGCTACGGGTCCTGGTCCTCACCCTGGTTCTGATCATTGTTTTCATAATTGCCAGTAACTTGGCCGGCATGGCACAGGCGCCTTTACCTTCAGCCCACGCGGCATCCACTCCTGCGGCTCAGGCGCAATACGCGGCTTCGCTGTTCATACCACTCCTCGCATATACGTTGCTTGTTTCGCTGGTGACTGCCTGGATCATCCAGAGATCGCGCTGGCGCGGATTGAAGTTGATTGCGGCGCTGGTCTTCACCTTCTACGGCCTGATGACCGTTATCACCCAGATCGAGACCATCGTTTACTTGCGCGCGAAAATGCCGCCCGGGCTGATTAAGAGCCTCTTTGTGTTGGGAGCCGTAGTCGCGCTTCTGTTTGTTCCGCTGGCAGTGCTGATCATGGGGAAAATACGCGGACCGGAGCAGCCGCATGCCGAGCACGCTCTCACTCTGAAGAGCTTGGCGGCCCGTTTCGCCATTCTCGCCATCGTGTACGTAGTACTCTATTACTTGTTCGGATATTACGTGGCTTGGCAGAATCCCGAATTGCGCCTCTACTACTCCGGAACAGCGGAGCTAAAGAGCTTCTACCAGCAAATGCACTCCACAGTGACGGCAACGCCGTGGATGCTGCCGTTTCAATTCGCACGGGGACTTCTATGGTCCCTATTCGCGTATCCGGTGGTTAGGATGTTGAACACCCGCAGAATTGAAGCCGCCGCCATCATCGCCGCGCTATTCGCAGTAGGAAGCTTCGCACTGTTCATCCCCAACCCGCTGATGCCAGCTTCCGTAGCCCACAGCCACTTCTGGGAGACGCTGTGCTCCGACCTTCTCTTAGGCGCAATCGTGGGATGGGTGCTGGCCGCCAACACGACAGCCGACCGCCCGGGGTGAAAAATACCTTTTATAATGCGGAACGTGTGTTATGGAATCCCTCTCCAAGCAGCCAATGAGAAGGCCAACAGCGACGCTGAGCACTCTCCTTGTTACGGGGATTCTAACTGGCCTTCACTATGTCTTCCCTAGACTGTTGCCATCCCTCCAGCGAACACCTACAGCTTTGGCGCAACACCAGTTGTGGCGGCTCATAACACCTCTGCTGGTTCAACCAGACGGATGGCGCGCAATCGTCTTCGTCTTTGCGTCAATCTTAATCGTCGGTACGCTGGCCGAAAGCCTTTGGGGAAGCCGGCGCTGGCTGATTCTGTACATCGTGTCCGGCTTTTCCGGAGAAGTCGCCGGATACGCCTGGCAACCTCACGGCGCAGGAGCATCTGTAGCAGGGGCCGGGCTGCTCGGCAGCCTCGCAATATGGCTCGTCTACAAATGTCAAACTCGCCCCGCTCATTTCGGCGGATTGGTCATCCTGCTCGGCGCGATCATCCTCACCTATCTCCGCGATATCCATGGCATTCCAATACTCGTCGGCGCTGCTCTGGGATTGGCTATGCTTAAGGCTGATGATTCGCGTTCCGCTGCGCAAGTCAAAAACTTGTAAGATACTCTCGACGGGGTTTGGTTCAACTCCCCTTGAGCGGGGATTTTAGCGTTCGTCGAGTCAGTGTACTTTCTTCCGGCGATGCGACCACTGGCAAGTGCCGGACTCGCTAGAGCGAATGAAACTTCACGCCGGGTCCCAGCCCCGCGATGAACCCGATCGCGAGGACCACGGCGGCGATGATCCATCCCCGGCTGCGTTCGATTTCGGGCATCTGGAATCCGCTGCTAGGGATGCGCGGGCCATGGAGCAGTGTCCACATCCATGCCAGCCCCGACTGCCCGCCAAAGGACGCAGCAGCAGCGGAGATCAGAATCAACAGCGGTCCTACCGGATTCAGCGCGCCCGCAACGCAAGCGAGGACCCCGGCAGTGATATAAGGCGTGACCGTGAGCTGGCGCGCGCGCCGCACGCGCATCTTTGCATCCTTCCCCAGGAACGGACGCAGTTCGCCCAAGGACAAAGGCACAAACACAAAGAAATAAATAACGATCCCGACCGCAGCGAGGCCCACGCGCCACGCCCATGCCGGCTGCCATCCTGCGACCACATCCGCCCAGTCGCCAATGTTGCCGATGCCGGAGAACAGGAAATATCCTCCCGCCGCGAACAGATTAAAGGTCATCAGCAACCAGAAGAAATAGCGCCAGGATGCGGACCGTTTGACGGCACGCGCAGCGGCCCAGAACAGCGCGCCAAAGATCAGATTGGCGATGGTGCCGCCCGCTGCCACCAGGCGCGTGTCCGCGCTACATGCGAAGTGCACCGTAGAGAGCACCAGCGGACGCCCACCCGCGGCTACGCACATGCCCCCATGACCAAACCCCTCGTGGATAAAGTCCGCAATCACGGTAGCAGCAACGCTGATCGCAGCAATGGTCAATAGATCGGGCTTGGTTGCTTGGCGCAAGCGTGGCGCGCTGGACTTTCCCGTTGCGTCTTTCGCAGCATCAGCGGCCATGCGCCGCATTGTAGCAGCGGACTCGCGGAAGTTGGCGGAGTAGCACCGCGAAGGCGGCTTGTGGCAAGGTTTTCCCGACGGCTTGGCTCAGCCGGCGCTTTTTCCGTTTAATGAGATATTATTGCTGGATTGTGCCGACCGTCCAGCGTAGGTTGCCGGCAGCCGGCCGGTTCGGCGCATGGTTCTGCAGTCAAATCCGTAGGCTGTCCCGCAAACGAGACAGACCTGATAGTCCTGGCCGTGCGCTCCAGTATGTGGCCAGGAAAATTGATGGCGGCAAAACATTTCTGAGAGTCGCGCTAACAATGGGGGAGTCATGCTGTCCTGTTCCTCTGCGTTGATTATGTGATCTTCACGCACCAAGTTGGATGTGGCCAGTTATTTGAGTGACGCATATTGAGTCTCCCGCCTTTTGGACGCCCCGTCCGGTCGAAGTTGCCTGCCGAGAGTGTTTGACAAGGAACTCAAATCCTCGGCAAGTGCCTGCCGCCACTGTCCCACGGTATCCTGCGCCAGTTCTTCCATGGTTTGTCCGAAGGAGAGCAACGATCCCGTAACCTCGGACTTGAGCAATTGGGAGATGGAGCCTTCGATCGCTTTCTGGACGCTCTTCAAATGTTCGCAGGCATCGCCGAGTTGCTTGTTGAGTTCCTGGGAATTGCGGGTTCCCAGCTCTTTGAGAACCGCGTCTAAAGCCTTTTCCAATTGCGTGCGAGCGCCGGAGATAATGTCACTGCCCATTTGCACCAGGCGGCCATCCAGATCTGACTCAAGCCGGTGTGCTGATTCGTCAAGCGTGGCCATGCGAGCGGCAAGATCGGCGTTTTGTGCCTGCAAGCGCGAGGATTCTGTCCCCGCAGCTGCGTGGATTATTTGCATTTCCCCGCGGTACTTTTCATGCTCCTCGCTCAGGCGCTGCTGGAGGGTTCGTAGGAACTCCTCGCTGCGCCGTTCAAGCCTGATTCCCGCTTCCAACACTTGTTGCTGAAACCGCTCGCCTCCAGAATCGAGATGCTTCTGCACCACTCCGGTAATTTCTTCCGAGAAGCCGTGAGCGCGTTGCTCAACCGCCTG
>PNAR01000361.1 GCA_003169715.1 Acidobacteriaceae bacterium
CACATAATCAGAAAGTGCCAGAGACGTGCCCAATGGAATCCGCCCATCATCCAGCCCAGCCATGAAAATTGCACCGGCTTCCAGATAATCAATCCGGTCAGTACAGAAAGGGATCCTAATATGATTGCGGAAGTGTAAGTCTGCTTTTGCAGCGGATTGTAGGCTTCATTCAACGGCGGTTTTTCGCCGAAGAAAAAATAATACCGCGCCATCGGCCACACGCCGGGAAGATCGCGGTGCGTGAAGAGGACTTGTCTGTAGTGGCCACTGACAATTTGGTATCCGACGTAAATCACTCCGCTGGCAATGTAGATCCACATAAAAGTCAGATGCCATTGCAGTGCACCGCCCAGCCAACCGCCGAGAGCCAGCGATTTGGGCCAATTGATCAAGACTTTTTGCGGAATCTTCGCACCGAAACTCGGAAATGCCCGAAAAATCTGGAGTCCGCTCCCTACAAGAACAAACAAGGCCACAGCGTTGATCCAATGGCATAGCCTTATCACCAACGGATGTTCGTACACCGCCCGCGTAGGTTCTTCGGTCTTCGAATCTTCAATCAGCAAAGACTCACTCGACATTGAATGCAAACCTCCGCGCCTATAAACCATAGAAATGCGAGTAGCCCTGATCTTCCCAGTAGCCAACCTTTTCGATCACGTGAGAAACGTTCAGGCTGGTGAGATATTTTGCCTGTTTGTATCCAATCTTCGTAGGAATCTGTAGCCGAAGCGGAGCGCCATGTTCGCGGGTGAGCGGCTGGTCATACATTTCAAAACAAAGCAACGTCTGCGGATGCAACGCCGTGTGCATGTCCAAAGATTCGTAGTAGTCGTCCGCACATTCAACTGTGATGTAACGCGCCGTCGTGTCCGCTCCGATCCTCGTCAGAAAATCGGCGAGGCGCACGCCGCCGAAACGGCCAATAACGTCCCATCCTTCGATACAAACATGGCGCGTATTCTGGCGGAACATTGGCAGCGTTTGGATTTGCGCCAGCGAATAATTTCCCGGCTTCTGCACCGCGCCGCCTACCGCGAGAGTCCAAGCGCCGAGATCAACGTCCGGATCGTCCACATCGTAGTCGTTGATTGGAAATTTACTGAAAGGGGTGAGATGCGAATCAGGGAACGTCGTCGCCAGATGATGAGCGCGAAAGAGATGTTTCGACGACCAGTCGCTGAAGGCTAAACCCGCCTTCAGCAGGGGTTTTTGAAATTTGGGAACTGCAAAAGCCCCCAACGCGATCACCGGAGTGAGCTTCAACAACTCACGCCGGTTCAATTTGCCAAACTTGCGCGCGTCTATAGGGGCGGGCATCAGGGGTCATTAACGACCCGGATCGAAGCGATAACTTTCACCCAACATCAAGGTTTGGAATGAGCGCTGCGCTCACACGCGGTGACCGTCTTCGTCGGATCGAGGGCCGAATCATCCACTTGCTCGTCAATAATCTTGCCGGTTTTATCAATTAAAAACGTCGCGCGACGGCCCAGTTCCATGGGCACGCCTTTAATGTCTCTCTTTTCCGCTAAACCATACTCACGAGTCACCGCGCCTCCCCAGTCGCCAAGCAACGGGAAGGTGACTCCATTCTGTTGCGCGAATGCGAAATTCGAAAACGGGCTATCCATGCTCACACCCAGGACCTGGGTGTCGGAGCCTTCCAGCTTTGTCAAATTCTGCTGGAAAGCTTTGACTTCCTGCGTTCAACCACCGGTGAAGGCGAACACATAAAAGGCCAGCGCGACGTTCTTTTTCCCGCGATAATCTTCGAGGGAGATTTTTTTTAGCCCCGCGCCATCGAAGGCCAGCAAAGTAAAATTGGGAGCCACATCCCCGACCTTCAATTTTATCGGTGACGACTTGGCTGCCTCCTTCGTTTCCGCTTGCAGACGCTGTGGCGCTAACCCAATCGAGATCGCAACTAGAAGCGCGGCAGCGACGATGCTTATAAAACTCTTGCGCATGAGATTTGCTCCTCGCGATTGAGGGTATATCCGGACGGAGAAAAAGGTCAAATCGGAAATTGCCGCCATCGGACGACGAAGGACTTTGTGGGCAGCCCGGACTCCGACCCATGCACGTTCTTTGCGGATGAGTGAGGGATCTCAACTCTACGCTTCCAAATCTCTCCACAAAGGATGCTGTTGACCCTTTCGCACGCTGGGGTTAGTTGATGGTCGTCTCGGCACGGCTAAAGTTATCGCCAACTCGGCAGCCTAACCAGGCGCCGACAATGGGGCTGCGACGTCCAGTGGTTGCGGCCTGGCGCCCTTGATCAGTAAACACAAGAGGATCGCCAACTCTCCCAACAGTGCGGGGAAGGTGATGTTCGAAACCCTGTTCTCGTATTGCGGTAACAGGAAGCCCGTAGCGCTGATGACAGGATAGACGCAGCCATTGATGATTAGCCAGACGCCGATGAACCGGGGAATGAAACCCGATCTGTAGACCAGCAGCCCGAAAGGAATGAGCCACAGACCCCAAAAGACTTCGTTGGCAAGTACCCCATGATGATGCAGGCGGAGGAACAGCATAGCGAGAGCGTCCCGTTGAGGCTTTTCGAACACGGACAAGAAATCGGTGCCGCGCGCGAGCGTCAGCGCTGCAACGTCGTTCAGCACATTGAGGAACTAGATGGGAGTTACCATCAAACTTCCCAGGATCACCATCAGCTCAGCCAGGTGCTTGTCCACTCCTTTGAACAGCCCGTAAAGAGCCAACGTGAGGAAGATAGACATCGTCTCCCAGTGAAAAGATCGCCGACGATGCCCAGGCGGAACAGTGTCTGGTGCGCGGCGATGTTGTTGGCCGTCGCGCTTGCGTTGCCAGTCACGAAAAGGGTGTTGGGAATGTAGACCAAGCGCAAAGGGGCGGCGAAAAGGAACAGGTAAAGGATTCCGGCGACTCTCCCTGGGTTGCGACTTGTGTTCATGCGCCCTCCGTCGTAAGAGTCTAGCGGAAAATACGGCGCAGGCTGTCAATAAGTTCCGACACGCGAGCAAACGCGGCGAAGCCCTTCGATTTGGCTCGGGGCAGACCCATAGCATGCCCGGCACCGAGCGCATGAGGATATTCTCAAAGCCGGTCCATTCATCCTACGCACCTGGTGCCAATGCCCGCTCACTCTTCTGCCTCGCCGGAGACAGCGCGATCAGCACTACGCCAACAATCACGAGCGCAACCACGCCCACCAATTCTCCGCGTTCGATCTTATTCTGGTATACCTGCACGGCCATAACCGTGGCATGAACAAAACTCGACCACGCAGTGAAGGCGATCAGACTGCGATGCGCGGATGGGTTACGCACCGCCAGCAACAGGAAAATTCCGAGTGTGAAATAGAGGCTGAGCATCATCGCCAACGCCGGCTCTCGCGATAGAAACATCGTCAAGGGATAAATCGCAGCCGTAAAAACTAATCCCACCAGCACTAACACAACTTTCAGTGTTCGTTCTCGCATAACGCCCTCCACTTAAATCAAGCACTCAGTAAAGCACACGGGGGTATCGCTGATCCACTCATCACGGCTGGACGCGGGTTTCATTCCCGCCTGATCGTTGGTACCGGGAAATATCGCGCGGGTGGGCCTCGAGACCGAGGGGCACTCCTGCTGGGAATCCTATTCATCGCAATGAACTGGCTCGGGGACAGCCTGGACGGCACGCTCGCTCGTTTTCGGAAGCGCGAACGGCCGAGGTACGGCTTCTATGTTGACCACATTACGGACACCATCGCCCCATTTTTTCTGATGGGTGGGTTGGCATTCTCGCGATATGTCCATCCCGCAATTGCGTTTGGAATGCTTGGTGTTGTTCCTGATGCTTTCGATCGAAGCTTACCTGGCGACATACACATTGGGCCTATTCCGGCTGTCTTACTGGAAGTTTGGTCCTACCGAAATAAGGATTCCTTTGGCAATGGGGAATTGGTGCTGCTCAATCACTCGGTGGCGACACTCTTCGGCACGCAGTTTCGACTATTCGACATAGGCGGCTCCATCGCAATCCTGGGCATGATCTTGATGCTAATTGTGTCGGTGGTAGCCCATACGACACAACTCTATAGGGAGGAACTAATCGTATCAGCAAGCACGGGACGAAACCATTAAGGGGGCGCCAAGTAACGATTCGGGACTCGGTGGCCCCTTGAACTCCACGCGGAAAGTTCGCAGTAAACTTACCGATTAGCGGTGACAGGCTGCCATAATGCCAGGCGGGGAGTAAGGATTGACTGACCGCCAAGCTCCGCATCTGCAATGACTTACCAAATTCCACATAACTATTCCATAAAACATAGCTTCCGATTCATCTTCCTTTTATAATGGGGCAAGCCTTTTATTGAGAATCATTTACGATCTCCTTTATGTCTGAGCAGGTGGCAGCGAACGTGCAGTGTGACCGACGGGGGACATTTGTGTCCCCGCAGCTTGCTGCGCCAATGAGCCGAGACTTCCAAATTCGTCCCGCCATACTACTTTTTCTGTTGACCGCCGCTGCCATAGTTCTGGCCACAATTAACTTCCAGAAAGAACACAATTTTCAAACCCCTTATGACGGAGTCTGGTGGGTTGAGCATGGTGGCAATCTCGTGGCCGACCGGGTCGAGAATAGCGGACCAGGGATCAAGGCGGGAGTTAAGGAGGGCGATTTACTGGTTGCCATTAATGAGGATCCGGTACACAACGCCGCTGCCCAAGTGCGGGAAATGTACCGTGTTGGAATTTGGTCCAAAGCGACATACTCGCTTGTTCGCAAATCGGTTCCGGTTGATGCAACCGTAATTCTTGTTCCCGCGGAAAAGTCTCTAAATTACTGGCTGCGGCTTATTGCCCTCATTTACCTCGGAATAGGAATTTATGTATTACTGCGGCGATGGACAGCTCCGGGGTCCATGCACTTTTACATTTTCTGCCTGGTCTCGTTCATCTTTTACGCTTTCAAGTACACCGGAAAATTTAACCAGTTCGATTGGATAATTCTCTGGAGCAACGTTGTAGCCGGCCTACTTCAGCCTGCGTTGTTTCTCCATTTTGTTCTTACTTTCCCTGAAAAGCGGCACTGGCTGCAAAAGCGCAGCTGGGCACTTCCTCTTATTTACATTCCTGGCTTGATTCTGTTAGTCCGCCATATTCTGGCGCTTAGATACTTGCAAGCCAGCGAAAGTTTGCGCTGGAATCTTGATCGTTTGCAGATGGGCTATCTGGCGCTGTTTTTTGTAATTGCAGCGGGAGTGCTGTGGTACAGCTATCGCCGCGCAAGCACGCCGATTTTGCGCCAGCAATTGAAGTGGGTCACTCGCGGCACGATTCTTGCCATTACCCCATTCACTTTGTTTTACGTCATACCGTACATCCTGGGGAACGGTCAGACCGCGGGCATGAAGGTTTCGGTGCTCTCTTTGGGAATTCTGCCGCTGACCTTCGGATACGCCATTTTCCGCTATCGCCTGATGGATGTAGACCTGATCTTTAAGCGAGGCATGGTTTACACCCTTGCCGCGGGGACCATTGCGGGAAGCTACTTCGCGGTTGTGGCAGCGGTCGCGGAATTGGTGCATGCCCGAATACCGAGTTCGGGACCCATCGGACTCACGCTGGCAATCGTGGTCACCGCGCTCTTGTTCGATCCCGTCCGCAAATGGATACAGGTGCGCATTGATCAATTTTTCTATCGCGCTCGTTACGACTACCGGAAGACTTTAATTGAGTTCGCGCGCGAACTGAATGCGGAGACCGATCTGGACAAGATGTTGAGTTCGGTCGTGGACCGGTTGTCGCGCACCCTGGTTGTGGATCGGATGGCCATTTTCCTATCAGCCGGGGAGAAAGAATCAAGATTTGTGCTGGCCAAGTCCTTTGGGATCACGCAGACCAGCGGCCTTGACTTGAGCTTTCTTGCCGCGCCGCGTCCGGAAACCGAATCCGGACATTTGTTTTTCGACAACACACATCAGGTCCCGCGCGAAACCACGAGCGCTCAGGGAACCATTGCGAAACTGGATCTGAATTATTACATCCGTTGCCGCGCCCGCAAGCAGACCATCGCCGTCATCGGCCTGGGCAAGACAATTGAAGGCGATTTCCTTTCCAGTGAAGACGTTGAACTTCTGGAGACTTTGGCGGGGTACTTGGGAATCGCTATTCAGAATGCGCGCCTCTACGCATCGTTGGAGCAAAAAGTTTCTGAATACGAACGCCTGAAAGACTTCAACGAAAACATCGTCGAGTCAATTAACGTCGGCGTTATGGCTGTGGATTTGGCCGATCGCATTGAGTCGTGGAACTCGCAGATGGAAGTGATGTACGCGCTGCCACGCTGGCAAGCGATGACTCGTCCGCTGAGCGAGGTCTTCCCTGCTGCGTTCGTTGAGGAGTTTTACCGCGTCCGGCAAAGCCCGGGCATCCATAATCTCTACAAGTTCCGCCTGGGGACGCCGACGGGAGAGAGCCGGGTTGTGAATGTAGCCATCGCACCGCTCGTGACGAAGAAATTTAACGTGATTGGCCGCCTGATTATCATGGACGACATCACCGAACGGGTTGAGCTCGAATCTCAACTCTCGCAAGCCGACAAGCTTTCCTCCATCGGCCTGCTTGCCGCGGGAGTTGCGCACGAAGTCAATACTCCGCTGGCGGTGATCTCCTCTTACGCCCAGATGCTCTCGAAACAGCTTCAGGGCGATCCGCAAAAAAGCGGCTTGATGGAAAAAATCACCCGCCAGACTTTCCGAGCGTCGGAGATAGTAAACAACCTGCTGAATTTTTCGCGCACCAGCGGTGCGGAATTCACCAGCGTTGACGTAACCACCATCATTCTCGACACCCTCGCGCTGCTTGAGCACCAATTTAAAACCGCAAAAATTCGGGTTCAGGACGAATTCGTAAACCACTTGCCACCCATCCATGGAAATGTCGGCAGGTTGCAACAAGTATTTTTGAATTTGTTTCTGAACGCCCGCGATGCCATGCCAAACGGGGGCACTCTTCGTGTCGCGACTTCGAATGGCTCCAGCGTTTCCGTCATCGTTTCGGACACGGGCAGCGGCATTGCCCAAGAGCACATTCGCCGCATTTACGATCCATTCTTCACTACCAAAACCGCGCCTGCCGAAGGGCAAAGCCGGGGAACTGGGTTGGGACTCTCCGTCACCTACGGGATCATTCAAGAGCATGCCGGACAAATTCGTGTGGAAAGCAATCCTGGCCAAGGCACCACATTCACCCTCGATTTCCCGATGATGAAGAAGGCCGTGAATGTCTGAAGTTGCGGTAATCGCTCATCCCAATCTAGCTGAAGCCTCGTCGCTCTCGACGGGTGTCATCTTGATCATTGATGACGAAGCGGCGATTCGGGAGTCGTTGCAAACCCTTCTCGAGATGGAGGGCTACCAGGT
>PNAR01000195.1 GCA_003169715.1 Acidobacteriaceae bacterium
GACAATCACTCTCGCAGCTAGTCAGTGATTTAAAGACGCTCCCGCAAATAATTCAAAATGTTCGCGTGCGGGAAAAAGTTCCGTTTGGCGAGATCCCGGAAATCCAACGCGCAATTGATTCTGCCGAACAGGAATTAAACGGCAACGGACGAGTCGTGGTCCGATATTCGGGAACAGAACCTCTGGCCCGCGTCATGATCGAGGCAGAATCGGAAGAAAAAATGAACGCACTTTCGCAGAGGATTGCAGCTGCAATTAGAGAATCTCTAGGCGTCGAAGCCAATGCGTGAAATCTTTCTTTCTCTGATTTGTCTCGAAGTCTTACAGCCATGCAAACGTTCAAAGCGGCACGAAGACGTAAATGATCAACTTGTTGAAAAGCATCGTTAATTTCTGGGGTCTGGCCCTCCTCCTGGTCGTGGCTGGAACTTTGCTGTGGTTTATTTATACGGTCTGTTTGCGGAAACTCATCCGTGCTCGAAAGATTTCCGGAGCACGCGCAAAACGATTATTGCGGGAAGCCGCGGGGCGCGGCGCGGGATAGCTCTTTTTGCCTGGAATGCCGTGAGTTCTGCGGCGATGAACCTCCAACCCCAGCTAGCGTCTCCTGTTAACTCGCAACCATCTGCGAGCCTGAGCGCTAGAATATTTTCACGTGGATGGTCAAATACTTCTTCGGGTCCTGCCGCATCGCTTTGATCAATGATCGCGTTTCTAAAATCATGTCATTCGAATTATTGAAGAGGGTGGGATCGCGCATAAGCTTGCCGACTGTGCCTTCGCCGGCGTCCATGCGATCGGTTAGATCGGACAACTTCGCAATGGCGTCTTTCAGCTTATTCGCAAATTCCTGATCCTTCGCAAGTGTGCCCAGCGCACCTTTGCCCGCGTCTACATCGTCGGTAAGCTTTTTGACGTTGGCTATGCTTTCATTGGCATTGTTATAGAGAGACGGATCCTTGAGCAACTTCCCGGCGGTGCCTTTGCCAGCATCCAGATCAGCGATGATTGCGTTGAGTTTATCTACCGTATCTGTCGCTTTTCGGTACAGTTGGTCGTCGTAGAAGAGTTTGCCAAGAGTTCCGTTGCCAGCGCTGAGCTGGTTCACCACGCCCTGGAATTGGGTGACTGTAGTGTTGATGCGATTGTAGAGGCTCGGATCGTAAATTACTTTCCCGATTGAACCCTGCCCGCTTTCGACAAATGCGACAATCCTGTCCAGCCGCTTCAAGAGGGCATCCATGTTCTGAAGCGTTCCCTGGCTGGCGCGGACCACATCCTGAATGTCAGGAGTATCGCGAATGGAAAGCACGTCACCATTTTTCGCCAGCGGACCTCTTGCGAGCGCGCTATTGATGTCAATATAGGTTTCGCCTAAAACTCCCGCAGTGGCAAGTGCAGTCACGGAATCGCTGTGGAGATTGTTGCGATAAACGGTTCGCACTTTCATGGTGACTTCCACCGGCGTCAGCCGCTTGTCGGCATCGGCAATGATGCGGATGCCGGTCACGCTGCCAATGTCAACCCCCTGAAGGCGCACGGGCGCGCCTTCTCTCAAACCTCCGGCATTGTCAAAGTAAGACTTAAGAGTAATCTTCCTGGTGAAAAAACCGCCGGTGCCGGTCATTAGGAGGATCAGGACTCCGAGCGTAATGCTGGCGATCAGCACCGTGAGGCCGACCTTCAGTTCAGACCATTTCAGTTGCTTTTGGCTAGGCAAGTTCTTCTCCCAAGCAAAGTCAATCCGTGAAATCCATTACTGGCGGAGACACCCTAAGAATTGGCTGATCATACCAGACAGTCAACCGGGTTCCCAACGCAATACCGTGGAAGTGTAGAGCCGAGCAGTAAGGCCAAAGAATAGGCCGCGGCTCCGCATAACAAGGTGACATTCAGTCCGAATTGAATCGCAACTAGAATCGCGGTGACGGAACCCAGGACGCTGGCGCCGGCATTTAAGGCCCACGCCCATTCCACAGGACCTTCACTTATGCCGCCTTCATTGGATTGCCGATGAAGCTTTTGAAAAAGGGCCAGCGCTCTCAACCCGGTTGGGAATGGCATTCCCATTATGAATCCCAGCGGGACCAACAACGCCGCACTCACGAGAAGCTTGGCTTCGAAAGGTAATCCTACGAAAGCACCTAAGGCGCGTGGAAGGAGGACGACGTAGAAAAGCAATACCATGACGATCATGCCTAGCGGCTGCCATAATTTTGCAGAATCGGGCAGCCATTTTTTCGAAAACATGCTGCCAGCTCCGCTCGAAAGCAGCAGCAGAAAAACTACGACGGTGAGTGCGTAAGTGGGATGTCCCAGAAATAAAACGAAACGCTGGATAAAGGTAATTTCGACGATGATATATCCCAAGCCGATCGCCACGAAGTAGAGTAGAGGCAACACTGGCGCACGGTTGCGCCCACCGCTAACGGCAAGAGGAATGATTAAGAATGCGAGCACGGCCATTACGGAGATAGCGAACACCATCAGCAAAACGCCCACGCCAAGGTTCACTTTCCAGTCAATGCCGTCTCGCAAGCTCTTTGGGTCCAATACCTGCCTGAGTTTTAACGTGAAGAAGAAGAAGGGCGCGTTATCGGTTACCGGCGCCACGTTGTAGGCGTACTGTTTTGCAAACGCATACGGGTCGTTGGACGCAATCAACCGGGAAAACGGATTATTTGGATGGTCGGACGGAAAGTATTGGGCGAACAAATTAGTGTTGCGAGCCATGTGTGCTCGCACCGAGGCTTCTTCTTCCGGAGTGAAGGCACTCTTTTTAGCCAGCACTACGACGGGAATGCCATCTTCATTCAAATCCCCATCAGAGACCACGATGAAGTTTCGCGCTGGGTTCGGGATACCCATGCCATGCAAAGCTGCGATGGCAACGGAAACCACTCTCAAGGCCTCGCGCGGCTGACTAAACTCCCAGCGGGTAATGGCAATGATTCCATCTGGTTTCAAGTGATCAAAATATTCGCGAAAAGCCTCGACCGTGTAGAGATTGTTCTCGCTGAGCGCAAATGCGCCAGCCGCGGTCGAAGCCCATGTGTCTACCAGCGTCATCTGCACCACATCGAACTTCTCTTTGGCATTGCGGATAAACGACCGGCCGTCGCTCACGTGCATGTGAACATCGGGACGCTGGTAAAGGTGATAGGCATAGTCGGCGTAGCGGTTTCGCATGATCGTATCCGCAATGATGGGATTGATTTCAATCCCCGTCACGCTCGGGCTTCCGTTCGCCACCGCTCGCAAAACGTCCACACCCCCGCCGGGACCAATAATTGCGTAGCTGCCACGAGGCCGAAGGACATTGGCAATTGAGGGCGGAGCCGACATGAGATTCTTCTCCCATACCGAGCCGGGCCATTTTGCGACATCGGCGTTCATGATGTAGGTGTTGGCATCAGCGTCAATCACAATTGCCTTGGCATCGCCCACCCGGTCCACCTCTACGCGCGAGATGGCGTTCCAACGGGCGAACTCTACAAGCGAGCGATCGCGCAATATTCCCTTTGCATAGACAACATCAATCAGGCGGCCTGAATAATTTGCAACAATCAGCAGCAACAGAATCGCGCCCACTAGCGAAGCCGATTTGCGCGAGATCAGGCTGGGAGCCCAGACGATAGCGGCTAAGGATGCCGTGACGGCGGCAAATAAAACGGTGTTTGGCCCGCCAATCCTGTTTAGAAGGGGAACAATGCTAAGGCAAGCCAGCGAAGCGCCAAGCAAGTCCGCGCCGTAGATTCGGGAGACCTGAGACGCACGGCGAGCAAAAATGATGGAGAATTCCAGCCCAGTGACGAAAAATGGAACAGCCGAGGCAATATATATAGCCGTGAGGCGCAGAAAGTTTCCGCGACTCAATTCCAATGAGACTGGCAGATGCAGGACGATCTCGAGAACAAGCGGAATCAGCAGCGCATTCCCGATACTGAGGACGGTGACAACTTGGTTGAGTTCAAATCGCGATAACAGGCTTTTGTTCATGTGAGCGAAAATCCCGCCCGCTCCCAGACCGAGGAGGGCAATCGAGATCGCGAGAAATGCGAAATGGTAGAAGAGGATGACAGAGAAAAGCCGCGTCAGCGCCAGTTCAAGCAAGAGAGCGGCGAAACTGCTTAGCGCTACGCCCGCCAGTAACGTTCGATTTCTACGATCTTGCATCCCGCGGATTGGGATGGAAATGGCGCTCTCCGTTATTGCGGGCATATAGATGGAAGTGGGTTGCGACAGTCTAACAGAGGCTTGATTTCGCTTTTAGGAAGCCTTCGCTTTTCAGTTGGGGAATCCTGGAATATACTGCCACACAATCCGAACGTGAATCGCTGGGAACTAGAGCACAGAAGGGACGGCATGTTATGAAGCAATCAATATTTTGTATTTTTCTCGCCTTGTCATTGTCAATGTTCGCACAAGAGAAAAAGCCGGCGCCGACGCTTAAGAGCATCTTGTTAGAACAATTGAAGTCCACTCACAACAGCGAAGAATGGTTTGTTCCCGCGAACACTGCCGTAGAGGGGCTTACTCCCGCACAAGCCAGTTGGACAGATGGCAAAGGCAATCATTCCATAGGCCAACTGACGAATCATCTGATTTTTTGGGATCGCAGGTCACTGGAAAAATTTAATGGCGTGCAACCGGAGAAGTACAGTGGCAATAACGACGAAACGTTCAACAGCTTCGACAGCAAACAATGGAACGCCACGGTGCAGCAGCTTGATAAGGTTCTAACCGATTGGGAAAAAGCTGTGGAGGCTGCGGACGAAAATAAATTAAAAGATTGGTACAGCACCATCGCGCACATCGGCACGCACAATGCCTATCACATCGGGCAGATTGTTTATATCCGCAAGGAGCAGGGCTCTTGGAATCCAGAGAAGGGCGTTAAATGATCTCATGGCTCGGCGGGACTATTAGAGGAGCCGGTCGCCACGATAAATTAATTGGTCATCAATCAGTCGGGCTTCGGGCATCAGTTTGTGAGGGCGAACTGGGCCCGCGCCATCTATATGTAAGACTTCGTGTCCATGCGCTACCAGCCAGTCTGAAACCAACATGCGATGGCAGCGGAAATACACTCGTTCGGCACACATGTAGGCCGTTCTAGATTGCTCCGCCGTCTTTATTAGTTCGGCAATTGCATGGTGAAATTCCCCGCCGAGCATATGATCTGCATAATTTCTGAAGCTGGGACTTCGTAGAGCAACGTTGGGCGAATCTCCGAGGATTTTTTTACGGCGGCCTCCGAGCTCTTTCATCCAGACATAGCGGATTCCATTTTGCGGCAAGGTCTGTTCGAGGGACTCGCGATTGAAATGCGGGAGGCGGCGCGACATGGGGATGGAACGAATATCTACGAGTGTTTGAATGGAATGAGCCTGAAGCGCTTCTATAAATTCTCCGAACGTACGCGTGGAATGGCCGATGGTATAGAGGGTTGCCACGGTTCCAGAGTCTTATGAAGCGTCGGGCGGCCCGCCCGACGGGACGGGCGACGACGCCCGTCTCTCCATTGTTACTTTACAGAATGTAGCGCGACAGATCCTGGTCCTTCACAATGTCGGCCAGGGTTTTGCGGACATAGTCGGAATCTATCTTTACGTGCTCGCCCTTTTTTTCCGGCGCCTCGAAGCTGATTTCGTCGAGAACACGCTCCATGATCGTGTGAAGGCGGCGCGCGCCGATATTTTCCGTGCCTTCATTGACGCGGAAGGCGAAGCGGGCGATTTCTTCCAACGCATCGGGGGCGAATTCCAAAGCGACCCCTTCGGTTTCAAGCAAAGCCGTGTACTGCTTCACCAGCGATGATTTCGGTTCAGTCAGGATTCGGATGAAATCTCCCATCGTCAGCGATTGCAGTTCGACTCTGATAGGGAATCGGCCTTGCAATTCTGGGATTAAATCGCTGGGCTTGGAGACGTGAAACGCGCCTGCCGCCACGAACAAAATGTGGTCCGTGCGGACCATTCCATATCGTGTGTTCACGGTAGTGCCTTCAACAATCGGCAGAATGTCGCGCTGCACGCCTTCGCGGGAGACATCGGGGCCATGTCCGCTCTCGCGGCCGGCGATCTTGTCAATTTCATCGAGGAAGATGATTCCGGAATCCTGCACGCGGTCAATGGCGGTGCGAGTCACCTGGTCCATATCAATCAGGCGCTGCTCTTCTTCCTGAATGAGATACTCAAAGGCCTCGTTGACCTTCATCTTGCGCTTTTTAGTGCGCTGGCCGAAGAGGTTGGGCAGCATGTCTTTGATATTAACGTCCATCTCTTCGACGCCCTGGTTGGAAATAATTTCGAAGGATGGAAAATTCCGCTCGCGGACTTCGATCTCCACGGTGCGTTCGTCGAGTTTCCCTTCGCGCAATTGTTGCCGCAATTTTTCGCGGGTACGGCTGTGGGATTCGGTTAATCCTGTGTTGCCATCAATAGTTGGCGCGCCGTTCGATGGCTCGGGCGACCGCGGTGCGGAAACCGGCGGCAGAAGAATGTCCAGGAGCCGCTCTTCGGCGTTGAGTTCGGCTTTGTCGGATACGTCTTCCAGCTTTTCTTCGCGAACCATCTCGATTGCGATCTCGACCAGATCGCGAATCATGGATTCAACATCGCGGCCCACATAACCGACTTCGGTAAATTTCGACGCTTCGACTTTCAGGAACGGAGAATTAGCAAGCTTCGCAAGCCGCCTGGCGATTTCGGTCTTGCCCACGCCGGTGGGCCCAATCATAATTATGTTCTTGGGGATAACCTCTTCAGACAACTCCGGCGTAAGTTTCTGACGGCGCATGCGATTGCGCAAAGCAATTGCTACGGCGCGCTTAGCGGCTGCTTGCCCTATTACGTGCTTATCGAGCTCGGCGACAATCTCTCGCGGCGTAAGTTCGTCTAGCGCGATTTGTTCTTCTTCGACAGTTCCAGGGAGATAGATAGCCATAAAAGCGGTCGTTGGTCGTTCGTCGCGTGTCGTTGGCCAAGACTCGGGGCCCGTCGTGGTTAAGCCAACGACCAAGGACGGACCGCCAACGACAGTTTCCTACAACTCTTCGATTGTTATCCTCTCATTAGTATAGATGCACATTTTGCTGGCAATCTTCATTGCTTCTTCGGCAATTTGGCGAGCTCCTAATTCAGTATGTTCTGCAAGCGCCTGCGCGGCCGCGTGCGCGTAGGGCCCGCCACTTCCAATTGCGGCGATCCCACCGTCGGGTTCGATCACATCGCCTTGTCCGCTGAGAAGGAATGTCTGTTCTTTATCGGATACCAGCAGCAACGCCTCCAGATGGCGCAAAAATTTATCGGTCCGCCAGTCTTTGGCAAGTTCGACGGCGCCGCGTCCGACATTGCCGTGGTACTGCTCGAGCTTGGCTTCGAAGCGGCTGAATAGCGTGAAGGCATCGGCCGTCGAGCCGGCAAATCCGGCAAGAATTTTGTCCTGATAGAG
>PNAR01000131.1 GCA_003169715.1 Acidobacteriaceae bacterium
CCGACGCCAGCCTTTTCAGGGCTGCGCTCTACCACCTGAGCTACCTGGCCACATTAGAATCCCTGCTCAACTGCAAACGCCATGCGAGTCGTATGGAGACGCGCTCAATACCGGCGGGACTTCCTGGAAGCAGACGCTTGGAACAGCCCGATTATAGCAATCAACTTTAATCCTCTCAACGAGGGCAATAATATTTGTAAACTCAATGAGTGAAATTGCCTGATTTCGTCAACAATCGATATCTCTTTGCAAACTAGACCTGACTTTGACTTGGTATCAGGTGCGACCTCTGACAACTCCATTCAAAATCGTGAATGCAGCTCGGTTGGATCCGAACCAGTATGGAATCTCACGATAGTCGTCCACATCGAAGGCGACCAGGTCCGCATCTTTCCCCGGTTCGATTGAGCCCTTACGATCCTGCAATCGCAGAGCCCATGCTCCGTTTATCGTGGCGGCCGTAATTGCTTCAGCCGGCAACATCTGCATGTTCGTACATGCCAGCGACAAAACAAAAGGCATGCTCGCGGTCGGCGACGAGCCTGGATTGTAATCGGTTGCCAAAGCCACGGGCACGCCTGCGTCAATTAGTTTCCGCGCTGGAGGGAACCTCTGCAATCCGAGAAAGTAGTTTGCTCCTGGCAACAATGTTGCAACGGTGCGCGCTGCGGCCAGATGCCGGATATCTTCATCGGTTACGTAATCCAAGTGATCTAACGATGCGGGATTGAATTCCAGTACGGAGCGCAATGACTGCGCGCCTAGCTGGCAAACGTGCGCTCTAATTCCCAACGAGTGTTTGCGCGCGGCCTGGAAGATCCTCTCGGCTTCGTTCATCGTAAAGGCTTCGCACTCGATGAAAACGTCCACGAACTGCGCGAGTTTTCGTTTTGCGGCTTGAGGGATCATTTGATCGCAAATAAGATTGACATAATCGTCGCGGCGATTCTTGAATTCCCGCGGGACAACATGCGCGCCAAGCAGTGTTGACATAACTGTCCCCGGCCATCGGGATGCTGCCTCGCGGATTGCTTCCAGACTTTTCAATTCAGATGCGAGACTCAGCCCATAACCAGACTTTGCTTCCACCGTCGTGGTGCCGTGATCCGCCATCTGATTGAGTGCGTCGAGGATTTTTCCCGAAAGCCGCGCCTTGCTTGCTTTACGCACGTCTTCGATGCTGGAACGAATGCCTCCGCCGGCTTCTGCAATCTCTTCGTAGGTGGCGCCGGAAATTCGCTTCTCAAAATCGGAGAGGCGCGGGGAAATGAACGCAGGATGAGTGTGCGAGTCCACGAAACCGGGAAGAACAACTTTGTTCTCGCAATCAATTTCGATAATTCTTTTTCGATTCTTTTTGAGCCAGGGATCGCGCAGGGCGTCTTTAGTCTTGCCGACAGAGACAATTCTTCCGCCAGAGCAAAGCACAGCGGCGTCTTTTATGATGCCGAGTTCAGAGAGCGTCGGCCCTCGACGCGGCCCAGCGTGGCTGGAAGACTCCCCAAGAGTCAACAGCTGACCGATGTTGAGCAGAAGAAGAGAACGATTATCCGCTTTGATTGTTCTGCGCGTGCGGTCCTTCCCCATCGCGTGGACTACCCCATTCCCAATTCATCCGCTGATTCGAGTGGTGTGCCGCATTGGCGGCAGATGATAGCGGAACAGTCTCCGCAGGTGAGTGGATCAGTCACCGGGACGGCGCACTGTGGGCAATACAGTTCCGCATCCGGGGATTTTGGAGGATCGGCAATGGTCACAATGGTAGGAAATGTAGCACACCCACAGCGGCATGGACTGGGTCCGATTTATTTCAGAGCGCGGCAGCCTGTTCGCGCCGCTTGCCCTGAATCTCGATGAAGACATTTACGAGGGATACCGCTGCAGGCGTCACCCCCGGAATGCGTGACGCGTGAGCGAGAGTGCGCGGACGGATTTTCAGCAGGGTCTCCTGCATCTCGCGGGACAGGCCGCTAACAGATGCGTAATCGAACCAGTCGGGAATAGCGCGCTGTTCCGCCTTTTTGAGGCGTTGGATGGCGCGATCCTGCTGCACTAAATAGCCTTCGTATTTAATTTCAGTCTCGACCGCTTTGAGTTCGTTCCGTTCCGTGGAGGAAATCGCACGCTGATTGTTATCGTCGCTGTTTTTCGAGACAAATAAATCAGGAGCAAGATCGCGAAGTATTGGAACCAGATTTTCTATCGTAATCTCCGGGCGCTTTAAGAACTGTGCGCAGGTTTGGCCGATCGCGGATGAAAGATTGATGCCGGGCACGCCTGCCGAGCTTTGCTCGACTGGGCGGACGGGGGCGTCCGCCGCTACGTGATTCATGCCCATTTGCTCGATTTTTTCCAGCAATCTCGGCGTCAGGCGCGTCTTCTCCAAGAGCTGCTTCACTGATTCCATGCGCTCTTGCTTCGCAAGATAGTCTGCCCATGCAGAGTCAGATATTAGGCCGATTCTGCGGCCGTGCGGCGTGAGGCGGCGATCGGCATTGTCAATCCGCAGATGCAGCCGGAATTCGGCACGCGATGTGAACATGCGGTACGGCTCGTTTGTGCCCTTGGAAATTAAGTCGTCAATCAGGATCGCGGTGTAGCCTTCGGTGCGGTCGAGAATCAGTGGCGGTTCATCTTTTACTTTTAGCGCGGCATTAATTCCTGCCATCAAGCCCTGGCAGGCGGCCTCTTCGTAGCCACTGGTGCCGTTAATTTGTCCTGCGAGAAACAACCGCGAAATCCTCTTGGTTTCGAGCGTGCGATCAAGTTCGGTCGGATCTATCGAGTCGTACTCAATTGCGTATCCCGGGCGGAGCATCTCGGCAGAATCGAGGCCCGGAATGGATTTGAGAATCTCCATCTGAACTTCGACCGGCAGGGACGTGCTCATGCCATTCACGTAAATTTCATGCGTGTTGATGCCTTCGGGCTCGAGGAAAAGCTGGTGCGTAATCTTGTCTGGAAACTTTACAATTTTGTCTTCTATCGAAGGGCAATATCTCGGTCCAATAGATTGAATCTGGCCGCTATACATCGGCGAACGGTGCACGTTCTCGCGGATGATGCGATGAGTCTCCGGGGTGGTCCATGCGATGTAACAAGGCACCTGCGAATCGTGATGAGCGACCCGTTTGGTGCGGAAACTGAAGGGAGTGGGATCGGCATCGCCAGGCTGGAGTTGGAATTTCGACCAGTCAATGCTGCGTCCATCGAGCCGCGGAGGGGTGCCAGTCTTGAGGCGGCAACCGCGCAGGCCGAGTCGTTTTAGGGATTCGCCCAGCAGTACGGCTGCCGGTTCACCGGAGCGACCAGCCGGATATTGCTGCTCGCCGCAGTGGATGAGTCCGTTAAGGAATGTGCCGGTTGTGATGATCACGGCTTCGGCGCCCACGGTGCGGCCATCGCGGAGACGAATGCCGCGGATAATGCGGCGGTTGGTCGTTGGTCGTTGGTCGTTGGCCGGTCCGGGTTCAGGGTTAGCCAACGACCCACGACCAACGACCAACGACTCTTCAATAATCAAATCTGCGACTTCGGCTTGCTTGATTTTAAGATTCGGCTGCGATTCGAGAACATCGCGCATCTTGAGCCGGTAGGCCTGCTTATCGCATTGCGCCCGGGGAGACCAGACAGCCGGGCCGCGGGAAGTATTCAGCAACCGGAACTGGATGCCGACCGCATCGGTAATTTCGCCCATAATGCCGCCGAGAGCGTCCACTTCGCGAACGAGATGCCCCTTGGCAATACCGCCAATTGCCGGATTGCAGGACATTTGCGCGATTAGATCGGCGTTCAAAGTATAAAGAGCAGTCTTCAGACCCATGCGGGCGGCGGCCATCGCGGCCTCGCATCCGGCATGGCCCGCGCCGACCACCACTACATCGTAATTTTCCGTGAACTGCATTTTATAAAGACCGCAATGACAGTTATCCATTCTAACAACTATGCGAATGCACCGGGCTAGTAGTGGCGTTAATGAGTCTTGGGAATATCCGTGAAGGTGGCTTCCTGCCACTCTGAGGATGGAAAGTACCAGTCGCTGGCTCCCGCTTCATGATTGTTTCCGCCCGGGCCATAAGGGACGGTTGGCGAGCGCCAATAATCCATTCCTATTTGAACCAAAGCCCCCGGAGAAATCTTGACGCGAACTTTGACCATGCATCCTGCAAGCTTGCCAGCCGGCAAGGCTGCCCGCGGCGACGGGCTCCAGAAATGCCAGACGCTATCTGTGCGCTCGCCGACGTTCAGCAAAACCGCATGATCCGCCTGCGAGTAGCTCAATGGGATCGGGTCGTGATGATCAGTTGCGAACCACGGATAGCGCTGGTAAAGGCCTCCGCGCACATTGCCGCTGTCGTTATTTAAGACAAAATCTTTTCCATCCACACGACAAGAGAGTTGGGTTGAAGCAATCTCGACGACGGCTGATTCATAGCCGGGAACTCGGGTATCCGCAATCGCAATACCCCAAAGCAGCGCAGACTTGAAGTCCGGAGGACGAGCAACTGGATTGACGTATCCGGTCGCGAATTTCACTTCACTCGGCACACGCGAATCGGCAGAGGCATTTGGCCGGGCTTGCGCCCATCCACATACCGAAAACATAAAACAAAATGCGACAATCCTCCAATGGGAAAGCAAAAAATGGGGTAGAACCACTGTTGCTCCTGGGTGCGAAATAACATTATCCTGCTTCGGAGAAAAAGGGAATCAGCGACCTACTTGTTCGCAGGCGCGACTGCTGCTATTGGCGTGGCGATCAACTTCTTCACGTCGTCAACAACAGCAGGCATTGCTTTATCGTAGTCCTTCCGCGAGTTCTTCCCTCCTCCTTCGGAGTAAATTGGCCCTGCGGCGATAGTCCATAACTTGATGTTAGTCTTGGGATCTAGAATCACCAGTCGGAGATAGCGAGCTTGATCGGTCTCAACAGCGCGAATTTCAAAAACCAAGTCAGCCCCAACGGGGCTCGTTACAAGCTCGTATTGACCCCAGCTCTTCATGCAGATGTAGAAATCGTTGTAGGTACGATCTGGAGCTTTTTCTAAAAAATCGCGGCCACCGTTGGCGATAAACACCTTCTTGGCACTGTATATTTGGGCAGGGATGGGAACTTGAGGCGGGTGAGGGCTTTGTTGCGCGCTGGCCACCGGAGATGTTGTGAGCAATGCCGCAACAGAGATCGTTAGGATGGCGATAACAAGAATCTGTCTCATACAGGCACCTTTCCAATTGCTTTTTCACTACAGTGACGATAATCCCGGCTGTGCACCCTAACAAGTAAAGTATCGGTAAAGGATTGTAAAATCGCGTCAGCGCATCCGCGATCTATTGAGATTGCCAACCCCTCTTCGTGCTGCGGGCATTCTCTAACATTCGGCCTAGTTTTTTGTCTGAACTAATTTCGCGCCTCCATTTGTCACGACCTCTAGGGTCTCGTATTATGAGGTCTACCCAAAACCTTTCGGAGGCAATGGCATGACCACGCAGGAATTTCTCGAACAGCTAGATGCGCGCATTGCGAAATACGACCTACTCTGTCATCCATTTTATAAAGCATGGACCGCCGGTGAACTCAACCGGAAGGATCTGCGGGAGTACGCCCAAGATTACTATCATCACGTCGCGGCCTTTCCGCAGTATCTTGCCGAGTTGGCGATCCGTCTGGATGACTCTGAACTTCGGCAAGCGGTGTTGGCGAACCTCGCAGATGAAAGTGGCACGGCGGATGAATCTGGCGCGGCCTTGCGCGCTCATTCCGAATTGTGGATGGATTTTGTGGAAGGAATGGGCGCAACCAGCGAACGTACGGGACACGAGCCGCATCCGGCGGTGAAAGAGCTGACAGATTTTTTCCATTCGATAGCAAGCGACGGGACTCCGGAAGAAGCACTGGCCGCTTTTTATGCCTATGAATCCCAAGTGCCGCGAGTTGCAGCCGAAAAAGCGCGAGGACTCAAGGGAATGTACGGTGCCGACGAGAAGACTTACGGATATTTTTCGCTGCACGCCACCGCAGACTTATACCACGCGCAAGTGTGGCGCCGGCAATTGAGCAAATGCGTGGAAGCGAACCCTGCTTCCGCCGAAAAAGCTTTGATCGCCGGAGAAAATGCCGCGCAGGCACTTTGGCAAGCACTCGATGGAGTTGAAGAAAGACGAAAAACCGCGCTGGCGGCAGCGTAGAAGCCGGCGTAGAGCGCTTGTGGAAAGAAACAGATTTCAGCCAATGACTTCATGAGTCATTGGCTTTACTATTGTTGCGGACGTCAAATACCACTATTTCCCCGGCTCACAATTAAGCAGGCACCTATGCCCGAAGTCGCCAACACTCCCGAAATCGAAAGCCCTGCCTGCGGCGAGGCGGCCTCGGCGGAGGTTTACGCCGTGTTTGGCGCAGAGCCCGAAGTGCTGGCCTATGCCATGGCCAAGTACTCGCGTTCGGCTCTCTCGATGAAGGAGTCGCTGAAAGAAATCAGCCAGCAGAAGGCTGAAAAATTTCTCAATACATTTTACTTTCAATATGGTCATCGCTCGATTGCCGATCTTGCGCACATCGCGATGGCTGTGGAGCGCTTGTCCATACTGGCGGCCATTGCGGTGGCCGACGAGCAGCGTTGGGACGGCCAGGAACGTTCGACACGATATCAGGATTTCAAAAAGAGCGGTTACTTTTCTCCCGATTTTGGGGCGGATGAGCATTCGAAGAGTTTGTATCGGACCACGATCGAAGGACTTTTTGCGGAATATGAATCTCTCTCAGAACAAATGTTCCAATACCTCGCTAGCACCACTTCCAAGCCTGAGGAGATGAAGCAGGAACCGTACGAGCGCACATTACGCGCGCGCGCATTCGATTTTTCGCGCTATTTACTGCCGCTCGCTGCGAACACTTCTTTAGGCGAGATCGTGAATGCGCGCACGTTGGAGACTCAAATCGCGCGATTGCTCTCTAACGCTCATGCGGAAGTTCGTTCCCTGGGAGAGTTACTGAAGCGGGCCGCCACAAGTGCCGCTTACAACGTTCATCACGAGTCTCTGCATGAATTGGTAGAACGCATAAAAGCAATTTCACCGGAACTCGGCGAGCGCGCATCGCAGGAATTATTGCGGGAGATCCGGGTCGCGCCGACGTTGGTGAAATACGCGAACTCCAGTTCCTACGAAATCGAAACCCGGCGCGAATTACGTCAAGTCGAGTCGGAGCTCATGGGAAACGTTGAAATTGCTCCGGCCCCCACCGTTGATCTGCTGGATGAAGAGCCCGTTGAAATCGAATTGGCGGCCACGTTGATTTACGAGCACAGTCATTATCCGTATCGCCAGATCCGCCATTCAGTTCAGGCGGCGGGAGAGGCGATCAGAAATGAAATCATTGATATGGGATTGCGGCATCGGGGCAGTCACGACGAAATGCAGCGGGCATTTTGCGCGGGGCAGCAATTCCGCTTCGACATTCTGATGGATATCGGCGGCTTCCGCGATATGCACCGTCACCGGCGATGCATACAGATCGGACAGGAATTTACGACGAGACATGGCTCCGAGGCGCCGGAAGAACTGGAAGCAGCAGCCGTCCGGAAAAATTACGACCAGGTGATGCAGCGAACTGCGGCAGCAGTCGAGGAGTTGGCCCGCCGAGGCTCCCCGGAAGACTCTCAATATGCAATTCCACTGGGCTTCCGCAAGCGAACGCTTTTCAAAATGGATTTCGCCGAAGTTGCCTACATATCCGAATTGCGCACTGGCCCGGCCGGACATTTTTCTTACCGCAAAGTTGCCTATGAAATGTACGAAGCCGTCGCGAAGAAATATCCCACTCTGGCGAAATATTTGAAGGTGCACGACGTCAGGGAGCCGGTGGATTTGCTGAAGCGGTGAGCAGTTGGCGAGTTGCCGCCACTATCGAGACACTACCTGGCGAATGGATTTGAACAAGTTTGAAACTATGGAAGTGGACCCTTTTCGGCTGCGAGAGTCATCACCATTTTTCTGCCCACGATCTCAAAGTTTCCTGCCAACACAATATTAATGGCTTCGGAATACGCGATATGTTCCTGTTCTAATATCCTCGCAGCGAGCGTCCGCTCATCGCCTTTATCGAGTACTTGGATTGCTTTTTGGACGATGATTGGGCCGTGATCCAATTCTTCGTCCACAAAATGAACCGTGCACCCGGCGATTTTTACTCCGTAGGCGAATGCCTGCTCCTGCGCTTCCAGTCCGGGGAAGGCTGGCAGTAACGAAGGATGAATATTCAATATTCGGCGAGGAAACTGTTGCACGAACCATGGCGATAACAACCGCATGTATCCAGCTAGGCAAACCAAGTCAACTTTAGCCTGCCGCAATGCCGCGACGACCTCGCGATCATGCTCTTCGCGTTGTTTGCCTTTCGATGGGATCACGATGGCGTTCAGGCCCAATTGCCGGGCGATCGCAAGGCCACCCGCATCGGCCTTATTCGATAGCACTGCGGAGATTCGCGCATCCCGAATTTCGCCCGAGGCAACATTTTTCGCAATCGCTTCGAAGTTCGAGCCGCGTCCGGAAAGAAGGATACCGAGGTTTTTCATTCGTTAGCCTGTAATTATCTCTCGAGCACAATAACCCAGTTATGCTTTGAATTGCCATGCCGGTGGCGTTAACATTGACGAATGGTCCTCCGGTTGGCAATCCTCACCCTTGTTATAGGCGCCCTGGCCATGTTACTGATCGCCACGAGTATTGCCATTGTGGGGTCCCGGCACTACTTCACTTGGCGCTTTTTCGCTATTAACAATGATAATCTGCTTCTCCATAGGCTTGGTTTCGCTCGCAGGTGTGGATGATTCGGGCCATTTGGCAACGTAAGAAGCATCTGCCGACGATGACAATCGAAATCGAGTATGCCACAGCCCGCTCCACGCTATGAGATTTCAAACTGAGGCACTACCCAAACTCACTCCGCCTCATCAATGTGAACGCCCTACAAAAAGAACTCATAGCGGCTAATGTTAAGATTGCCGATATGGATTGGCTAATCTGGGTTCTGATAGCTGCGATGCTGGGCCTTTATGTCTGGTCGCACCTAACGGCTGGCCATGAAATCGGCAAAAAACTCCAGCCATTCGTCGATAATTTATTCGGCATTACTCCATCCAAAGGTGACAGCAAGGATAATCCGCCCGCTAAACCCAAAGGCAACTAGTTTTCAAACTGAGGCACACCTGAGTTTGCGCACGGTTGCTTGCCTCCAATCCGGTTGATATAGTTTAGTCACCTCCATGTATCGCGATTTTAATGCCGCGGACCGCTGGTCCAAGAGGGAAGTTCACTGCATCTACCAGGCTCTGATCGTAGCCGTCGCCACGCGGCACGCCGATGCTGTAGACATCAAATTTCTGGTGGACGGGCGTCCCACATGGGTGGCATTGCCTCTGCCCGCATGGGTGGAATACAAGAGCCGCGCCGGTAAAAGCATTACGGATTCGCTGGCTATAGAAATCGCCGGGCATTATTTAAAAACAGCACTTGAGTCTGGGGAAGGCGTTGACCGCGAAATGTACTCGCTGACAGTGCAAGAGACACTCAAGCACCTTGATGCCCTGGTAAATGAACCCGAAGCGGCAGTCGCGGCGAAGCCGTAGCCATTCGGTTATCGGACTAATGGCAACCACCACTTCACCCCCAACCTCGACTGATCCAATCGCCTTTATTTTCCCCGGGCAGGGTTCCCAGGTTGTCGGCATGGGAAAAGATCTGGCGGAAGTTTATTCCGTTGCGCGGCAAGCCTTCGAGGAAGCCGATGACGCTCTGGGCTATGCGCTTTCGCGACTCTGTTTCGAAGGTCCGGAAGAGCAACTACGCCTCACCGAGATTACGCAACCTGCGATTTTGACCGCGTCTGTTGCAGCCTATCGCGTGCTAAATGAAAAGGGCGTCAAACCCTCGTACGTGGCAGGCCATAGCCTGGGAGAATATTCCGCGCACGTTGTGGCGGGAACCATATCGTTTCGCGACGCCGTGCGAACAGTACGGAATCGCGGCAAGTATATGCAGGAAGCCGTTCCTGTCGGGGTGGGAGCCATGGCTGCGATCTTGGGCATGGATCTAGAAGCTGTTACATCCATCTGCACCGAAGCCGCGCAGAATGAAGTGTGCGAGCCGGCAAACATCAATTCAGCTGAACAGATCGTGATTTCAGGCCATGCAACCGCGGTCGAGCGGGCCATAAAGTTGGCTGATGCCAGAGGTGCGAAGCGCGCTGTCCTATTGCCGGTAAGCGCGCCTTTCCATTGTTCACTGATGAAGCCGGCACAGGAACGTCTCGCGGTGGATCTGCAACAGGTGATCTTTCAGAAGTCGCGTGTACCCGTGATCTGCAACGTTGACGCTGCGTCACACTACGATGCGGCAAAAAGCCGTGACGCGCTGGTTCGCCAGGTGACTGGATCGGTGAAGTGGGATCAGTCTATCCGCCTGCTGATTTCAAGCGGCGTGCAAACCTTCGTCGAAGTAGGACCTGGCAGAGTGCTGAGTGGCTTGATGCGGCAGATTGATCGCTCGAAGAGCGCGGTCAACGTAGGAGACGAAGCGTCACTGCAAAAAGCGTTGAAGAGCTTCGCGGTGGCTCCCAATTCCACATTGTCTTCCTGAGTCAAAGAGCCTGCCCAGCGTTTGGGTGTATTTTCCATTGATAGGAAGGCAGAAAATCCCACAAGGAAATAAGAGAAGCCAAGAGCCAAAAGCTAAATTGGCGAGAAACTGATCGTCTTGTCCGATCGCTCAACCCATACCCGCGCGTGTTCCGCACGCTCATTTACTATCATTTCCACAACCACACCGCTGCCCCCGCCTTTCGGCGTAGCCGAACCATAAATTCTGTGTGACTTAATCAGTCCCCACTCTCCCCCGGGACCCCAATCGCGATAAAAATCATTGAAGGGATATTGCGTGAACTTCGCGGCATGCTGCTTCCAATCCGGATCATGCATCCAGATGCCATACGCAGCGTCGTAGTTTTTTTCTTGCAGTGCTTGAAAAAATTGGTCGGCGATGCGTTCCTCCGGCCAATTGTGGTAGTACCACGTCAACCCTCCGATGACCGCAAATAGCACGATGATTGAGATGACTCTGATTCTTCGCCGGCGGTCCTGCGATGGATCGTACTGCTGTGCATCGAGCAATGTCATGACATTCTCAGCATAAAGGATTTTCGCCGGAACGCAAAAGCCGGAAATTTTTGATGGAGCTGCGCACATCTATGTAGAGACGTAGCTTGCCACGTCTTGATAGGTGCTGGAGACGCAGCAAGCTGCGTCTCT
>PNAR01000078.1 GCA_003169715.1 Acidobacteriaceae bacterium
CCTACATCGGTATCTGGCTGAATTCGATTTCCGCTACAATAACCGCATTGCGCTTGGCGTCGGCGACGTTGAACGCACCAAGATCGCCGTGAAGGGCATCGAAGGCAAGCGCCTGACGTACCGGCAACCTCACTAAGCCGGACTACAGTTTTAGGGCGAAACGGTTCCTGCGGTGGCGGCAGAAGAAGAAGCGGCGGCGGTAGCATGGTGCTGGCGCTCGGCTTTCCATCGCTCCAAGCGCGGCAGACCGAATGTTACGAAATATCCAAAAAACCTCTGTCGGCCGCTAAGAGGAACCAGTTCGTCAGGTGAATATCCCCGGGATCGCCATTCATCGTTGCGAGCCTCAAGATCCACCAGGCGCTTACAAGGAGGCTCGTTTTCCTCTATCAAAAGGCGCTCCGCCATCAGCTCTTTCAGCGCCGCATCAGTCGAGGAGGACCGCCGAATCTTCGCCGCAAGCGACGTGAACCGCCTACAAAGCTCATTGTGCTTGTCGTGTTTTTTGTCTGGCATGACAATAATGTCGAGTAGAGCCCATAGAGCGACAAAGGCCGTAATTACTTCTGCCGTATGCTGCCATCCAGAGACAACAATAAAAAACGCCCCGCTTCCGGCAATGGCCGTAACAACTCGCATTCGGTCTCGCCACGATCCGTAGAACGCAGCTAATTTTTCATGGTAGCGGCGCGACTTGTGAACGCTAAAATCAAGCGAAAAGAATTCCTGCTCTAAATCTTCTTTGGCTTTATCGGCTTGTCCCAATCCGTGACTTGGGTGTGTTTGTCCTTCCATTTGTGATCCTTTGCGATATCACTACCGGCACGGTGGTCGCTCTTTTCACGCTTCGTCGGCTTTTCCTGCGCGGGTTTCGGTCGATCTTTCTTGTCGTCAGCCATCAATACCTCCCGTCGTTCGACGGGAGATTGAAGCTGCGCCCCTGTGCAGAGTCAACCGTTGGTTAGAGGGCTCTGCAAGGGCGCAAACCTAAGCCCAATCCACTAGAATATGGGGGCGAGTCGCCACCAGTTCGACTCTTCTGTCACCAGCCTCGCGGCTGGGCTCTATGCGGCGGGCCCCGTGTTCCGAGGGACCGAGCCGGCGGGGTTGTAGCCCGCCCTGACAGAAGGAGCCCAACCATGCCGTCAACGCATGGCAAGGGGCCGAAGTTTGGTTTTGTCAGAAAGTATTGGCGTTGGCAGAGCGGACACATTCGGCTGGCGGAAAACCACCCGCGCAGAGTATCCCCAAAACCGCGCCTCATTGTATCTGACCTACAGCTAGACTTCGGCTTTCAGTAACCCGGCCAGGCTGGGATACTGCGACTGGTGGCGGCTCGCTTTTCGAGGTCCATCGGTTTAGTTAGTGATCTGATGGGTCTATGGGGGCTGAGCAAATGTTCGAAACGATTTCCATTGTTCTTGCTGTGCTCACGCTCGTCTGGGCCTTTGTCGTGGTTTCTCGGCTGAATGAAATTGCAACGAACACGAGGCGTATTTCCGAACACCTCTTCGGCCTTCGGCATCCGGAAATCCCTTGGCCAAAGCCGGCGGCGGACTTGATCGTCTATGAAAAAACCGGGGATAACGGACGCCACTATCGCCTTCGCGCCAACGGGCAATGGGAAGTGTCCCGCTGGTGGGGAGGATGGAAGCCTCTGGTCGCCGATCAGGCCCCCGATACTGAGAGAGCGGATTAGCGCCTAAGCGCGAGCGGGTCGCCTCTTAGCGCGCTGGCGCGTGTTCTTGGACGCCACAGTGCCTTTCTTAGTCATGCTCTTGAGGGGCTTGGGCGGCGTGTTCAACGCTGCCTTAACGAGCCCCTCGAATCGGTGTTGGATCTCTTGCTCGCTATATTGATCGACCTTAGTCTTGTTCATCGGCGCAAATACCATGGTTCAAAGGCAAGATTTTACTCGGCCGCAACCCGATCCGAAGGGGGATGCAACCGCTCGTGTGGTCTTCGTTTCTGTCGGCTACGCGTTGAGTCAGTGGGAACATGCCGAAGAAGTCCTCGCCTCCTTATACTCCTTCCTAGCTTCGCCGGCGAGAAACAGCCATGCTTCATTTCGAGCCTATGGGACGCTCATGGCAACGCGGCCGCGCCGCCTCATGATTGAAGCCGCCGCTGATGTTTTCTTCACCAATTTTCCTGATCCAGACCTACCGTCACGACTTACTGCGCTCTTGACAATCTATGCCGACGCTGGTGCGCGACGAAATGAGATCGCACATGGCGTCGTAATGGGATCATCCAAACAAACAGCGCAAAACAGTTATGACGAAGTCTTCACTGATTGGTTTCTAGTACACGCTCTACACAATACCAATAAAACCAGCAACCGACTGGAAGCAGAATACAGGTTTAATTCAATAACAATTGACCGTTTCGCGGAATCATTTGATAAATTGATCGCGGACATCATCGATTTGAAGCAACAGATCGTGGCCTTCTATCAATCATTGCCTCAAACGTTACGCGAGCAATACTAGCTGCCGTGGAACGCAGCCCTATCTCGCACTGGTCCTCTATCACCCTTGCTCCCGCCTCTATCATCTCGGGCGTGATTTCGATCTCCGTGCATTCTTTTTTCTTCGCGTCCATACGCGGAAGAAAATCCTACCGCGAGCCTAAGTCAACAATTTTCCCATAAATTCGAAATAGCGTCGGCCTGTCAATGCCTTACTATATCTGGTATCTTGTGGAGTCAACTCCATAATTGGGAATAAATACCCAATATTATACTTGCCAGACCCAACAGGAAGGCTTACATTTGGCTCTTAAGGAGCAAGAGCCATGAGCAAGTCCGTCCTATCCGCTAAGCACTTTCACGATGAGGTTGCGGCCTACGCGTATCTTGAGGCGCGTGTCTGGCCCGATGGCCGCGTGTGTCCGCACTGCGGCGGGGTCGAGCGCATATCCAAGATGGAGGGCGCGAGCACTCGGATTGGCACCTACAAGTGCTACCAGTGCCGCAAGCAGTTCACCGTGAAGGT
>PNAR01000269.1 GCA_003169715.1 Acidobacteriaceae bacterium
CCACAAAGGACACGAAGGATCACTAAGGAAACCGGAATCACTCCGATTTCTTCGCAAAGCCGCGCGGCCCGCGGCAGCTACTGGGTAAATTTCGCGGGGGGGCGCTCGCGCCACACAATCTTCACATCATCGCTGTTGGAGGCGCAGGCTCGTTCGGATCTCCGGCGCTCGATATCGGCACACGAACCAGTAAAGCGGTCAAAGCAATCAATGCGCCGATTCCCGCGATGTAAGAAGGATGCTCGAAGAACTGCTTGGATTTAATCCATTCGGCGCCCGATCGCAACCAGGGCGTGTGCACATAGGACAATGCAATCACCGCAGCCCAGACCAGCCCAAACACGGATTCTCCGGCGATAAATCCCGAAGCTACCAAGACTCCCGCATTGTCTACGCGTGCCATCTGAGCCTCGTTGTATCCGCGACGCTTTGCCATCCAATCTCCGAGCGAGCGAATGGCTCCGCCGATGAAAATAGCGAATGTAGTTTCGAAGGGCAAATACATTCCGACCGCTACCAGCATGGGACTGCGCACACGCATCATGATGAGCGCGATCCCCATGAAGATTCCGACGACGACCAAAGCCCACGGCATATCACCGCCGACGATGCCCATTGCGAGGGTGGCCATCAATCCAGCTTGGGGAGCGGGGAGCTGGCGGCTGCCAAAGCCGAAAGCTGTGTTCAGCAACATGAGAGGAAAGTACATCATCAGACTCGCGACAACTACGGCGATCAATTCGGCGATCTGAATCTTGCTGGGCGTGCCTCCCAGGATGTAGCCGACCTTAAAATCCTGCAATAATTCGCCTGCGACCGAAGCCGAAACGCAAACCACCGCAGCCACCCCCAACACTGCCGCGACCCCGGATATTCCAGACACTCCGAGTGAAACCATAAGAAGAGCGGCGATCAACAAAGTGGAAAGCGTCAATCCGGAAACCGGATTATTGGAGGACCCGATCATTCCGACCAAACTGCCGGACACGGTGGCAAAGAAGAAGCCGACGACCAGCATTACGACCGCAGCAAGCACCGCCGGCCAAACCAGCCCTGAGATTCTTATGTAAAGCCAGCACATCAGCAGAAACGTTACGGCGATCAGGCTAAAGACAACCTTCGAGCTCATGTAGCGCTCGGTGCGAATGAGTTTCGCCCGGTCATCGGCTGTCTGGCGAAGGTCGCTAAATGCTTTGCCGAGGCCCGCAGTGAGGCTCTTGCGCATTCCCCACAAGGTGTAGGCCGCACCGACTAACATTCCGCCGACTGCGATGGGACGAATAATGAATGTCCAAACCGATGTCGCCATTCCTGACCAATTCTCGGGAGTATCCGCGGGCAGGTAGTGTCGGAGCTGTGGCCCAAGGAAGTACATCATGAGCGGAACCATCAATCCCCACGCCAGCACTCCACCTGAAAATTGAAGGGCTGCAAGCCGAATTCCGATAATGTAGCCGACGCCCAGATACGCGGGACTGATGCTCGGCGCCGAGAACATGGCTGTGCCGCCCGTGGCCACGACCTGCGCGCTTCCTGCCTGACCAAGCCGAACCTGACTGCGGCCAAGCTGCCCTACCGCGAAATGGAAATCCTGATCGGCGGCGAATAATCCGAAGCGTCCGAGCAGGTATACCAAACCGCCAACACCGATATTCCAGAAAAGATTTTTCGCAGCCTCCGCGCCTCGCTGTCCAGCTTTGTGGATTTCTGACGCCGCCACGGACTCGGGAAACGGCAACTCCGGATCTTCCACCATGCCGCGCCGTACCAGAGAAATGAAGAGCACCCCGAGAACGCTGCCCACCATGATCAGCGCTGTAGATTTCCAATAAGCGTCTGCGGGACGAAAAGAAGGCCATGCCTTCGCCATGAGAAATGCGGGAATCGTAAAAATTGCTCCCGCCGCAATGCCTTCGCCGATCGAGCCGGAGGTACGCGCAATGTTCTCCTCCAACAGCGATCCTTTCCAGGCTCGCATCGCAGCCATCGCGATAACGGCGGCAGGATAGGTTGCCGCGATGGTGATCCCGGCTCTTAGACCCAGATAAGCGTTGGCCGCGCCCAGGACCACGGTCATCGCCAACCCCAGCAGCACCGCCCGCAGGGTTAACTCCCGCATCTCCGTGTTTTCGGGAACGTAGGGCTGGTGCTTCTTTAGACCCGGATTCGTATCACTAGGATTTTGGCTCATGAAATAGCGTCCTCGCGAAGCGCTCCCGCAAGTTTATGCAAAGGGCGCACGTTAGCACGCCCGTGTCCCTATTTACAAGTACATCCGGACTTCTATCGGCGGAGCCAGTCAAAACGAACTATTCTCGTGCCCCTTCCTTCATATTGACTAGCCATTACGTCTCGTTTTAATCTGCAACTACACCGGAAAGGAGGTGGTCGGATGACAAGTTCTGATTGTAGTGGTAGATCCAAAAGACCAGGTGAGGTGGCTGAGACTTAGAGCGGTCGCTCTGAGTGCTTCGCAACTGTCCGTGAGTAAGGATTGATTTCCGGCCCGGCGTGAGGTCGCGCTGGGTTTAAGGAAAACAACCCGGAAGTTCCGCCGAAGGTAGCCACGATGAGTGACCACCTCTTGGTCAATCCCAAGCAGTCCACCGGAACGGCCCGTGTGTAAAAGCACGGGCCGTTCTGTTTATCAGCTCTTTCATTGACAAGCAGATCTTTTCCCGTATTATTCGTGCGGCATGGCAAGCGTTAATCCCGAGCGGGAGTTCCAACGTCTAGCAAAACTGTATTCGAGCCAGACGGTTGACGAATTGCTTCAAATTGCCGAGGACCGCCCTGCGCTGACGGATATTGCCCAGCGTGCATTAGACGATGAAATGCGGCGTCGCAATTTAAAGTCAGCCAGCCGACAGACTCCCGGTGATGAAGTCGAGTTCCGTCGCATGGTAACGATTGCTAAATTCAGAGACCTGCCGGAAGCTCTTCTGGCGCAAGGCAATCTAAACTCCGCAGGAATTGAGGGCGTATTGCTGGACGACAACCTAATACGCATGGACTGGTTATGGTCCAACGCAGTCGGAGGAATCAAACTTCAAGTCAGGGCTGAAGATGCTGCCGAAGCCACGGAAATGCTCAATCAACCAATTCCCGAAGGGTTTGAGATTGAAGGCGTGGGCGACTATCGCCAGCCGGAATGTCCGAAGTGCAAATCATTGGATGTCACTTTTCAGGAAATCAACAAGCCGGTCGCCTACGCCAGTTTGTGGGTAGGCGTTCCACTGCCGGTGCAGCGCAAGGGATGGAAATGCCGCGCATGCGGCAATGAGTGGGAGAGCAATGATCCCGGAGAATCTGAATAATCCCACTGCAAATTCGTGACGTCAACAGTCGGTATTCATGGGGTCTCCACCTGAATTGAAGTTTGCTGCGATTTCACCTTTCTGAATTTCGCCGCGACAATCACAACAACAAACCACAAAGCGGCTGCATAAGCCATGTACCACGCCGCTTCCTGCGCTGCGGTCACGCGAGGAGCACTGAAAACCACCAGCGATCCTGTGGAGCTTACATGCATGAGTTGTGCCAATAACACACTTTTCGTGCTGGAATAAATCCAGCCGATCAGCACTCTCATGGCCGTCATGGCTGCGGTGAAAGCGACAAAATATGGAAGCCAGTATGCGCCGTGCGGAGTCGCGGTGCCGAGATAATCAATGACGGGAAGATGCCATATACCCCACAGCACGCCAAGCAAAATGCTAGCCGTGAGAGGATTGAAACTCCGGCACATTTTGGGAAACGCAAAACCTGTCCAACCAATCTCCTCGAAAAAGCCTGCCGGCACGCCGAACAAGAGGCCCATAACAAAAAAGTTCGGAGCGAAAACGGGCGAGACAAATGTTTTCAATCCGAAGAGAACTGCCAGAACCAACGCGGGTGGAATGAGAAGTGCAGCGTACCACTGCACTGGAAGGCGGCCATGCCGCATCCGCGAAAAAAGATCTCGGAGACCGGTTTTTCCATCCACGATTCTTGTCAAGACTATGCCGGAGATGCTTGGGCCCAGCAGCATGACCGGAAACATCAAGATTCCATCAAGCTTAGGAATGGGCTGACCACGCATCAGCTTCGGCGCAACGACCAGGAATGCGCCGCCCCACGAGATTGCATATGTCATCGCGAAATAGGCAACGACCGGAAATCGTCGAACAAAAATATGACGGGTGTTCGACTTCCATGACAGCATGATTGCGAGAGTATTTCACACCGCCTACCTACGGCGGCTAGGCAGGGGAAGTCGAAACATGGAAAGATTGCGTAGGGGCAGGTGCCCTCACCTGCCCAGCCGGGCAAAGCTCGGCAAACCCGCACGATGCTCGTCCGCCGCGATTCATGACCAAGCCCTGAAACCGAATTGAGGTACACTTCCCGTGTTGCAATCGTCCGTTGACGGAGTTCGCCATGCGATTTTCATCTCTCCTCTTCCTTCTGATCGTGATCGGCTCAACTATGCAGGGCTTCACTGAAACTCATTCCGCGGACTCCTCGCAGGCAGTCTTGCTCGTCGCCAACAAAGGCGAACACACTCTCGGAATCGTGGACCCTAATATTGGCAAACAAGTTGCAACCGTCGCCGAGGATGGCATTACCGGGCACGAGGTTGCCGCTTCTCCGGATGGCCGGCTTGCCTACGTGCCGATTTACGGCAATTCGGGCGTCGGAAAACCTGGGACTGACGGAAAAAATATTGTCGTGATTGACATCGCTTCGCGAAAGAAAGTCGGCAATATTGATTTCGGACACGGTGTCCGTCCGCATTGCGCAGTCTTTGGTCCGAAGGATGAACTGCTTTACGTCACTACAGAATTAGAAAACGCGATCAGTGTCATTGACCCGGCAACATTGAAAATCCTGGGGTCAATTCCTACCGGACAACCGGAATCGCACATGTTGGCGATCTCGCCTGACGGCCGGCGCGGCTACACGGCCAACGTTGGGCCCGGCACTGTTTCTGTTTTAGACATGGAAACGCGGAAAACCACAGCCGTAATCCCCGTCTCGTCGCAGGTTCAGCGCATTTCGGTTTCGGTGGATGGCAACGAGGTTTTCACGTCTGACCAGACGAAACCTCAACTTGCGGTCATTGATACTTCTAACAATAAGGTGAAAGCTTGGATTCCACTTCCAGCGACGGGCTACGGAACCGCTCCGACTCCGGACGGCCGCTGGCTTGTCGTAGCCATACCCGACGCCAATAAAGTCGCGGTCGTGGACCTCGGCACCATGAAGGTCGCGCACACAATTGACGTTCCCGCCGCTCCCCAGGAAGTTTTAATCCGTCCCGACGGGCGCGCAGCATACGTGTCTTGCGATGCGAGCCGAAAAATTGCGGTGATTCGCATTTCGGATTGGACCGTAGAGAAGCTGATTGACGCCGGAAATGGGACAGATGGACTGGCATGGGCCGCCCAAAAGTAGGGACATCGGCGGATGCTAAGTTCTAACCGAATCCTTCACAAACTTCGCAAACCGGTGCACGTCTTCTTCCGTGGTATCAAACGAACACATCCAGCGCACCACCGGCTGTTCTTCGTTCCAAACATAAAAGAAATAGCGCTTCTGCACTTTAGCGATGGCCTTGCGAGGAATTTGCGCAAACACTCCATTCGCCTCGACCGGATAAACAATTTTAATCCGCTGAATCTTGCGCAATTCTTTTTCCAGCAATCGCGCCATACGATTTGCGTGCCGGGCGCTCTTGAGCCAGAGCTCGTTGGATAAAAGAGCTTCGAACTGCGCCGCGATAAAACGCATTTTCGATGCCAGTTGCATCCCTTGCTTACGGAAGTACAAGAAATCGCGGCTGAGTTTTTTGTCGAAGAAGATTACGGCCTCTGCGCCCATCAGGCCATTTTTCGTTCCGCCAAACGAGAGCACATCTACTCCCACATCCCGCGTAGCTTGATGAAGACTCAGCCCGAGGCTGGCGGCTGCGTTGGCGATTCGCGCTCCATCCATGTGAAGAAACATGTCCCGGTCATGCGCGAACTCCGCGAGCGCTGCGATTTCGCGCGGCCTGTAAACCGTCCCCACTTCTGTGGCTTGGGTAATCGAAATCACGCGCGGTTGGACGTGATGCTGATCCCCAATGCCATGATAAGCATGACGAACCGCGTCTACGGTAAGCTTCCCGTCCGATGTTGCAATTGGAATGAGTTTGCACCCCGTAAATTTTTCTGGCGCCCCACATTCATCCACATAAATGTGCGCGGCCTCGCCGCAGATTACGGCGTTGTAAGATTCCGTGAGCGCCTTGAGGCTTAGGCAATTCGCGGCCGTCCCATTGAACACAAAGAAAACTTCAATGCCATCCCCGAAGTGCTTTTTGAACTTGCGGACGGCCGATTCCGTGTAAGAATCATCGCCATAGCCCACCGTATGACCCTGGTTCGCGGCTGCGATGGCGTCTAAGACTTCCTGGTGAATGCCGGCATTATTGTCGCTGGCAAAGCTGCGCGCGGGTTTCATGTCGAAATCAATCTAGCAGACAAAACGGGCATGGAATGTCTTGACTATAGCTTCTAGTGATTACTGTCCGCATTTTTCGAGTCTTTCGGCTGAGACTCGCAATCTAATCGTTTACTATCGCTTCCAAGAGAACTGAGTCTGTGAAAATGATAAATGCATCATCCTTGCTTAGACTATCGAGAATGACGACTTCCCCAAGAAATGCGCATTTCGTTTCAAAGCTTATGCGGATCTCGCCTCGGGCGATGTCATTGCTGGCCGCAGTGGCACTCGCCGTCACCGCCGCGTCTTGTGGTGGAACCTCAGCCAAGACTGCGCCGCAAGCCGCTGGAGGGGGACTTCCGGTAAAAGTCGAGGTGACCCGATCCGAACCAGTCAGCGATACCACGGAGTATGTAGCCACGCTTAAGTCTCGCGATTCAGCGGTGATCATGCCGGAAGTGGAAGGGCATATCACGAAAATATACGTCCATTCTGGAGATCGCGTCTCTGCCGGAACCCCGCTGATGCTGATAGATCCCAGCAAACAAGAAGCCACCGTCAACAGCAATGAACAGTCGCGGGCAGCCCAAATTGCCGCCTTGCAATATGACAAACAACAATACCAGCGGACGAGCTCGCTGGCGGCAGCCGGCGTCGTCAGCAAACAAGAGCTCGACCAGGCAAAATACGCATTGGACGCATCCCAGGCACAGTTGGGCTCGCTTGACGCCCAGGTACAACAACAGCAGGTCCAGCTTCGTTATTACAAGGTCACTGCTCCGTCGGCCGGAATCGTTGGCGATATTCCGGTGCGGGTTGGCGACCGGGTCATTACCTCCACGGTGCTCACCACGGTAGATAAACCAGGCAGCCTTGAGGCATATATCTACGTTCCCATCGAGCGCTCGTCGCAGCTCAAATTGAACATGCCGGTCCAGATCGTTGACTCGGATAGAAAAGTAATTGCCGACAGCCGCATTAGTTTTATTTCCCCGGAAGTGGACAACACAACGCAGAGTGTCCTCGTTAAGGCGCGAATCGCGAATAACAGCAACAAATTGCGGACCGCGCAGTTTACCCGCGCGCGCGTCGTTTGGAAAACACAGGATGCCCCGGTGGTTCCAATTCTCGCGGTCTCTCGCATAGGCGGACAATATTTTGTCTTCGTGGCGGAAAATCAAGATGGCAAAATCGTCGCACATCAGAAACCGCTTCAAGTCGGAGATATGGTTGGGAACGACTACGCGGTTTTGGATGGGATCAAGGCTGGCGATAAAGTGATCGTCTCTGGAACGGAATTTTTGGTGGACGGAATGCCCGTCATTCCGCAGGGCTGAAAGCGAACGGCTTCTGCCGCCGTTTGTCTGATGCGCAGCTTGTCTGATGCAATGAGAAAGAGAATTTCTGGTTTAAGCAACTGTACTTAACGGACCAAAACCATGTTTGTTGATTTCTTTATCCGGCGGCCAATCTTCGCGACTGTATGCGCATTGCTGATCATTCTGGCTGGCGCTGCCGTTATCCCAACGTTGCCGATTGCTCAGTTTCCGATACTCGCGCCTCCGCAGGTTACCGTGAACAGCGCATACATTGGAGCCAGCGCCCAAACTGTCGAATCCGCTGTCACTACGCCGCTCGAGCAGCAAATCAATGGCGCTGAGGGCATGAAATATCTCACGTCCAGCAGTGGGAATGATGGGTCCAGCTCGATTACTGCCACATTCGATTTGAATCGCGACCCAGACCTTGCGGAAGTGGATATCCAGAACCGCGTTAACGCGGCTCAAGGGCGTTTGCCAAATCAGGTAAAGTCCGTTGGGATCATCATAAGCAAGGCTTCCAATAGTTTTGTCTTCGGCGCGGCGGTGTATGCCGAGAATGACCGCTATACACCGCTATTCATGAGCAATTATCTGGACGTGTATGTCAGGGATGCCCTGAAACGAATTCCGGGAGTTGCCAATGTAATCATTTTCGGCGAACGAAAGTATTCCATGCGGCTCTGGCTTGATCCGGTACGCATGGCAAGCCGGCAGCTCACCGCGACTGACGTTGTGAGCGCCCTGCAAGAGCAAAACGTTGAGATCGCTGCCGGCCAAATCGGGCAGCCCCCCGTTCAAACGGGTCAGGCATTCCAGATCAGCGTGCGAGTGATTGGCCGGTTAAGCGAAGCGAGCCAGTTCGCAAACATCGTTTTAAAAACAAACCTCGACGGCACCCCGGTTCGGTTGAAAGATGTGGGACGCGCTGAGCTCGGAGCGGAAGACTACAGCTCTGACCTGATGTTTAATGGGCGCGAGGCTGTGGGCATTGGTGTTTTGCAACTTTCAAATGCCAACGCTCTGCAAGTGGACAGGCTTGCCCTGGCGGAACTGGACCGTCTCTCCAAGCGTTTCCCCCCGGGCATGAAGTACAAAGACGCATTCGATACCACGGATGCGGTTGGCCAGTCCATCAGTGACGTGCTTTCCACTTTGGTCCTAGCTATCTTTCTAGTCATCCTCGTGATTTTTGTTTTTCTTGGGGACTGGCGCAGCACCATCATCCCGGCGGTCACCATACCCGTATCGCTGATTGGAACATTTGCATTTGTAAAGCTTCTGGGTTTTTCGATTAATACGTTAACCCTTTTCGGTATCACACTGGCGACGGGACTGGTGGTGGACGACGCAATTGTCGTCATCGAAAATATTGAGCGGCATATCCAGGAAGGCGAAAAAGATACTCACAGGGCAGCTTCCGTCGCCATGGGAGAAGTCGCAGGCGCCGTAATTGCCACGTCGCTTGTGCTCATCGCCGTGTTCGTTCCGGTAGCATTCTTCCCAGGAACCACCGGCATTCTGTTTCGCCAATTTGCGTTGACCATCGCGTGTTCGATCGCGATCTCCGCTTTCAACGCCCTGACATTGAGTCCCGCCCTCGCGGCGATTCTTCTGGGGCGCACCCATGGAGACAAAGGCTGGTTTTTTCGGGGAGTGGACCGGGCAATTGGAGGTATCACAGGCGGGTACAGAACCGCGCTGCGCGGAGTCCTCCGCTTCCGGTTTGTCGCCGCTGTCATTTTCCTGATCGGACTCGGGGCCACGTATCTGATTTTTCAGCGAGTGCCCAAAGGCTTCGTCCCCAATGAAGACCAGGGATATTTCATTGTCTTGGTTCAGTCCCCGTCCGGCGCGTCTTTGGAATATACAAGAAATATTCAAGAGCAGGTTACGCACGTCCTCTCAAACGTTCCGGAGATTCAGGGAGTGTTTGCGCTGAGCGGGTTCAGTTTTAGCGGCAATGCGGCGAATCGTGGATTGACCTTCGGCACACTGAAGCCCTTTTCGCAGCGCAAGGGCGATGCTCACAGCGCCACCGCGGTAGTGAACCGCATTCGGGGGCGGCTGCTTGGTATTTCCGGGGCCCTCGCGATTCCATTTTTGCCGCCACCCGTACAGGGACTGGGTGCGTTCGGCGGTTTTCAGTATGAGTTGCAAGATCAGGGGTCGCACACCCTGGATGACTTGGCTAAAGTCACTCAAAATATCGTGCGGCAAGGAAACTCGCGAAAAGACTTGGCCGGACTCTTTAGCAGCTACACTGCGAATGATCCTCAATTTCTGGTAACGATTGATCGCGAAAAAACCAAGAGTCTGCACGTGCCCTTGCAGCAGATTACTGACACTCTCGGCGTTTACATGGGATCTGCTTACGTCAACGATTTTGATTTTAATAATCGCTCCTATCGCGTTTATGTGCAGGCGGACCAGCAATTTCGTTCGCAGCCAAAGGATATTGGGCAATTCTATGTACGCTCCGATACGGGAGCCATGATTCCTCTGGAAAATCTTGTGACGGTCACGCAGACGACTACGCCCCAGGTAATCAGTCACTACAATCTTTTCCGGTCGGCTGAAATAGATGGGTCCGCCGCGCCTGGAGCTAGCTCGGGACAAGCCATTGATGCCATGCAACAGTTGAGCGCCAAGGTTTTGCCCCAGGGCTTCAATTACGAGTGGACCGGATTATCGCTCGAAGAGTTGGCGTCAGGCAAAACGACTTTAGTGCTCTTCGCCCTGGGAATCGTGGTTGTGTACCTCACGCTCTCCGCACAATACGAAAGCTTCGTGCTCCCGTTCATTGTTCTGCTGGCGGTGCCCATGGCCTTGCTGGGCGCGCTTGGAGCGCAGTCGCTGCGCGGTCTTGAGAATGACGTCTATTGCCAGATTGGATTGGTAATGCTGGTTGGGCTCTCGAGCAAGAACGCGATTCTGATTGTCGAGTTTTCCGAGCAACTGCGCGAACGGGGCATGCCGCTGATTGAAGCCACTATTGAAGCGGCCAGAATTCGGCTTCGCCCCATATTAATGACATCCTTCGCCTTCATTTTAGGAGTTGTGCCCTTGATGCTGGCCAGTGGTGCTGGAGAGGCCGGACGCCATTCCGTCGGCACGACGGTTTTTGGCGGCATGATTATGTCCACCATGCTCAACCTGTTCTTCATCCCGGTGCTGTACTTGATCATTGAAGGGTGGCGCGAACATCGCGGCGGCGTCCACATAAGAGACACGGAACCAGAAGAGGCTGTGGTCTCTTAATCCATCATCGCAAAACGTCTGCAATGGTTTTATTCGAGATTAATTCTGCGATCCGGGCAAAATCTTCATACATTACGCGATCTTTTTCCATCGTCGAGGAAACGGATCTGATCGCGGCATGCGCCGCTTGTCCGCGTTTCCCTGTTTTCAGCGGAGCGAGGCAATCCAATGCCTGAGCCGCCGCCATAGCCTCGATCGCAATAACATTTCGCGTGTTCTCCATGATTCGCTTCAGCTTGAGTGCCGCCGTCATTCCCATGGAAACATAATCTTCTTTGTTGCCAGAAGTCGTTATTGAATCCACTGAGGCCGGATGCGCCAGAATCTTGTTCTCGCTGACCAGCGCGGCCGCCGTGACCTGCGGCATCATGAATCCGCAATTCAGCCCTGCGCCGGAAGCCAGGAAGGGGGGCAATCCTTCGTTCAAAGCCGGATTGACAAGCCGCTCCAACCGCCGTTCGGAGATGCCAGCCAGTGCGCTCAGAGCGATTCCCAAAAAGTCCAAAGCAAAAGCCAGAGGCTCGCCATGAAAATTTCCACCGGAAATGACCTCTCCTCCTTGTTCGTTTCGATCATTCGTAAAGACCAGCGGATTATCAACGGCGGAGTTGACCTCGATTTCCATGATGCCGCGGCAGTGAGTCAGAGTGTCCCGTACGGCGCCGTGCACCTGCGGAATGCATCGCAACGAATACGCGTCTTGCACTCGCCCGCAATTCCGATGCGATTCGCGGAGTTCGCTACCCTCCAACATTTTTCGCAAATTGGTTGCAGTCATGATTTGACCAGGATGAGGACGAGCGTTGTGAATGCGCGCATCGAAAGCCGCGTCTGTTCCGTGGAGTGCGTCCAGCGTCATCGAGCTAATAACATCGGCGGAATCCACCAGCGTTTCCGCCGCGAGCAATGCAAGCACGCCGAGAGCAAGCATGCCTTGGGTGCCATTGATTAGCGAAACCGCTTCCTTTGCCTCAAGCACAATCGGACTGATCTCGGCGCGACGAAGCGCCTCAGAACCAGGAACGCGTAATCTCTTTTCATCGAAGCATTCACCTTCGCCGATCAGAACCAACGCCAGGTGCGCCAATGGAGCCAGATCGCCGCTTGCGCCCACGCTTCCCTGAGACGGAACGAATGGCGACACTCCCCGATTGAGCATCTCGCAGAGCGTATCAATGACCACCGGTCGAATGCCGGAATGTCCTTTGGAAAGAGAGTTGGCGCGGAGAACCATCATCGCGCGGGTCTCGATTGAAGACAGCGGCTCACCGACGCCTACAGCGTGCGAGCGGAGCAAGTTTACTTGCAGTTCGCGGATTTGTTCCCCGGCAATTCGAACATCACTCAACTTGCCTACGCCGGTCGTAATGGCATAAGCAGGTTTGTTATCCGCCACCAGCAGGTCCACTACACTTCGCGCACGGGTAACGGCAACGCGCGCATCCGGCGCAAGCAGCACAGGCCGGTTTGAGATCGCAACCTCGCGGACCTCTTCCAGCGTCAGATCGTTCCCGTTAATGTGAAGAGCGTGCAAAAGAATTGAACCGCCTTGTTAAACCCGGGATCATCGAGAAAACAGTTTATTTGCCGATCGCTTCCCGGAACGCACTCATGTACTTCGCCGGTAACGGAGTAGCTTTCATCTCTGCATTTGTCACGATGTGCACTGTCTCACCCTCGGCCAATAGCAGGCCATCACCCGTTCTAATCAATTCGTATGCAAAATGAATTACCGATTCCCGCACATTCTTTAGATGAGTTCGTACGGTGATCTCATCGTCATAACGAGCAGGAGCTTTGTATCGGCAGCGCGCATCCACGACGGCGATAAAGCATTGGTCTTTCTCTTCCATGTCGCGATAGGAAAAACCGAGCTGCCGCAGCAACTCCACGCGCCCAACCTCGAACCAAATAAAATGATTGGCGTGGTAGACTACGCCCATCTTGTCGGTTTCCGCATAGCGCACTCGCAATTTGGTCTCGCAGATGGCCGCCGAATGATTCATCGGCTCGTCCAGCGCGGCTTGCGCTTCTCAAGAAATGAATTTATTCCTTCGCGGAAGTCTGCAGT
>PNAR01000400.1 GCA_003169715.1 Acidobacteriaceae bacterium
ATTTCTCCGATTTCATCCAGCAGAATTGTTCCTTTATTGCACAGCTCAAACTTGCCTGGTTTGGAGTGAGTCGCCCCCGTGAACGCTCCAGGTTCATAACCGAATAGTTCGCTTTCAAGAAGGTCGGCTGGGACGGCCGCGCAATTTACTTTAAGAAAAGTTCGATGGGCGCGTGGCGACAGCTTATGAATAAGCCGCGCCATAACTTCTTTNNAACGCTGCCTGCGACCGCAGCTTCCGCATGACAGGACTTGCAGCGACGAAGAAGACGTCTTCCGCAAGTTCCTCAACTTCCCCGGGATAATTTTGCTGGTTAGTTTCCAGGCACTGATCAATCAGCCGGTTGAGTTCCGCCTTCTGAAAGGGCTTTGTCAGGTAGTCGTGAGCACCCAGCCGAATCGCCTGCACCACTTTGCGTGTATCGCTGACGCAGGAAAGCATTACGACTTTTAGGCCGGGTTGAAGTTTTCGAAGTTCTTCCAGCGTTTGCAAACCGTCAATGCCGGGCATTAACAAATCGAGCAATACTAGATCGGGGCGCAAACCTTTCTGCACCAATTCGATAGCCTCTTCTCCAGTGCTGGCAGTTTCAACTTTATAATTATCCACTTCCAATAGCGTGCGGATGTACCGCTGCATTCCAGGTTCATCATCAACCAGCAAAATGTTAGGCGTCTCACTCATTCGTTTTTCCTTTGGAGGCGTTCAGCGGAGTGAGCGGGATGATGAATGAAAACTTGCATCCTGCTCCCGGTTCACTCTCAACCCATATCTTGCCGCCCATCGTGTTGACCAGTCTCCGAGCCGTGGCTAGGCCTAAACCTGTTCCATCGGATGGACTTCCCGTTTGCCGCAGCCGGAAGAAATCGTCAAATACCTCAATGTGATATTCCGCGGGAATTCCTGGGCCGGTATCGGAAACGCTGACCTTCACGGAGTTCGGCTGCAAATCACTTCGGCGGCGGCGATCGTTTCCTACTTCAGCCCTTCTCTCGACGCGGCGGTCCCACATGTACGGCTCCGCATGCAGCCAAACCGTTCCGCCGGAAGGCGTGAATTTGGACGCGTTCTCAAGCAGGTTCGACACGACCCGCTCGACTTTTGGGACATCGAATGTAAACTCCTTCAACTTCTCATTCGCCAGGAAGTACAGGGCCAACTTTCGTTCGTTAAAGCGCGGAGACCACAAACGGCAAACCTCGGACAGGCACGCATTCATATCCGCTGCCACATAAGTCAATTTCATCTTCCCGGTTTCGAGCACACTGAAACTCAGAAAGTCCTCAATAAAATGCTGGAGACGCTGCCCGTTCGACCGCATGTCCCCTATCACTTCTCGTTGACGATCGTTCAATCCCCCTAGTTTTTCGCTTTGCAGAAGCTCAACGTAACCGTTAAGAATGGCAAGTGGAGTCTTCAGGTCGTGCGCCGCGGAAGCCAGTGCATTATTCGTTCGCAGAAAACGCTCCTGAAGTTGGTGATGTTGCTGTTGCAGTTGCGTACATCCCGGATTTACACACGCTTCCTGGTGGGCAGCTTTAGCTGACACCAAGTTGGGATGCGTCTTCGCGGTTGCTCTCTTAGCGCTATGAGCAGGCGAAACACACGAATTTTCAGGTGTTCCGGGCATGAAAAGTGATGCTCGTAATTATTGCTAAGGGGAGGGAACCACTTTGGCGCTGCTAAATTGCCGTGAAGAAATGCTAAGTCACGCCTATCAGCGGTGTCAACGAAAAATGGAAATAGATAGTCACAAAAGAGAAAACAATTTCCTTAAACCATCGTTCGATTTCACACTGGCGACTGTCCATTCGATCAGAGTGTACGTACGGCTTTACCCGTCATTCCCCTGCTAATTGTCGGTATCGCCTGTTTTCAGGCCATAATTGACCTTGTAAAGCCCATAATCTCGTCTGTTTGTGCTCCCGGTGCTGCGGAGACACTGCGTTTACTCGTTCGTTCCCGAAACTACACTCCGATCGCTAGGTTTGGCCCCCCAAGTGCGATGAGACACATGAGTCCACCCCCCGAGGACCTGCTTGAAACGAAGTAAACTGGAAACCGAGCGTCGCAAGTGGCCGCGTCTTCCGCTTGCAATCCCTGTATTCGTCGGCAGCACCAACGGTGCCGGCAAGCAATCCCTTGAATTTGCATCGGTCGTGAACATCTCCGCCGGCGGGGCCCTCGTCGCTCTTTCGCGCTCTCTGCCCCTCTCGGCAACGGTCTTCCTCGAGATACCCAGTGCTCCACCTGCTTCCGTCGCATCTATTACCGCGAATTCGCGAACCATTCGCGCGGAAGCCATAAGGGCCGACCGGGCCGACAATTATCATTTGATAGGTTTTAAGTTCGCAACCCCCCTGTCCATGGACGCTCGCTTGCGCACTCAAAAGAGGCGGAAAGTCACTTCTCCGAAGTGAAAAGTTTTTCCCACAGCAGATGGCAAGAACTGGCTTCTCTTGCATCTTCCTCACAGTTGCCACCAGGCTTACACCAACTTGAGGTAGCAGTCTCAAATTGGGGTGTTTAGCCTGTCATCAGTCAATCTGCGTGGCGGCCCTCCCGCGGTTTGGCGCTCTGGGTGCTCAAGAGTGATCAGGGAAAAGGAGTACGCCGAGAGATGGCCATTACTTCAAACTCAGTGAATTCGCTGGTTCAATCGTTGGGAGAGATTCCACCTGACGCAGTGGTCTTTGGCAAGTCTGAGGCGATGCACACTCTTCGCGGACGTCTGGAAAAAATAGCCAGCGCCAATGTCCCCATCTTAATTGAGGGAGAAAGCGGCACCGGCAAGGATATTGTCGCTCGAATGATTCACACCGGCTCTCCGTGGCGAACCGGGCCCTACGTCAAAGTGAATTGCCCGGCCATTCCCGGAACGCTGCTCGAAAGCGAACTCTTCGGTTACGAAAAAGGTGCGTTCACCGGCGCCTACGGTACCAAGCCAGGACGAGTTGAAATGGCCCACCGCGGCACCCTTTTTCTGGATGAAATATCTGAGTTGGATCTGGGACTTCAGTCCAAACTGTTACAGCTATTGCAAGATGGACAATTCTGCCGCATCGGCGCCCAGGAAGATAAAAAAGTTGAAGTTCGCGTCGTATGCGCCACCAACCGCAAACTAGAAGTGGAAATCGAAAACGGCACGTTCCGCCAGGACCTCTT
>PNAR01000336.1 GCA_003169715.1 Acidobacteriaceae bacterium
GCGCGGGCGCCCTCGCCCGCGTTGTCGTCGAATTCACCGGACTAGAAGCCCTCCGGCCATCGTTGTGCACCGTGATAGATCGCGAGGATTACGATACGGTCGTGATTGATGGTGTAGGCCGCGATAAAGCGTGTATTCCCGATAACCAATTCGCGCGTAGCAGGGATCCGGCCCGATCTGCCCGACATGGGGAAAGATGTGAGCTGTTGAATGCTCGTGACGATCTGCATCGCGATCCGGTCCGCGACTTCTTCGCTGTTAGAGAGTGCGATGTAATCGTGGGCCTGATCCAGTTGCTGGGCCGCTTGATCGGTCCATTCGATCATCCGCCCCGTCATTTACTCGGCAATCCACGACTTGACGACTGGTGAGCGCGCCCCGTCCTCTTAAGCCTTTTCACGATCTCCCCATGGCTCACGACGCGGCCTGTACGCATCTCTTCCAAGCCCTTGCGAACCAGTTCGTTCTGGTATGCGTGCAGCTCGATGTAGTTGGTGATCGCCTCGTTGATTAGATAGCTGCGCGAACGATCTTGAGCAGCAGCCAAGGAATCAAGGGTCTCGATCTTCTCCGTTGCAGCTCGGAAGCTGATGGTTTTTTCGGTGTTCCCCATAATACAAAATAATAGCATGTATTATTTGGTATTACGCAGTTGAATATTTGCATAATTGTTTCCCTGTTTAGTTAGGATTCGATTCAGTGGGGGGCCGTCCAAGCGGAAAAGCGTATAAGCTTTGCCTATGCCCTCGAAACGCAGTGGCACCATGGTGTTCAGGAGCGCATTTGACGACTATACCGTAATTCGGCAGATAGGTTGCGGAGGGTCGGGAACCGTGTTTGAAGTCAACGACTCGGACGACCAGCGCTGGGCCCGCAAAGCGATAGACGGCACAAAAGCCTCGCGCAATAAACTGAAGCGATTTCAGAACGAAATACAATTCTGCTACCGCTCCTCCTCGAAATGCATCGTCCAGGTGTTGGACTTCGGAAAGACAGATGACGGTTCGCTTTTCTATATCATGTCGCTTTATCCGGATACCCTCAGAGGGCTCATGAATGTAGGCATCGGGAAGAGCGAGGTCCTTCCTCTTTACAGTCAGATACTCGACGGGGTCCTTCGATCCCCTTGTTCTGTACCCTGTTCCATCGAGATGTATGGCAAACGTTTTCCGGTGTGTGCTAGCATGCCTGAATTAACGGAGTTTCGCAGCGCCCATGGATATTCGCGAGATAGCAAAGCGCGCCAAGGTTTCAACTGCAACGGTGTCGCGGACCATAAACCGGGTGCCAAGTGTTGACCCGCAACTTGCCAGGCGCGTCTGGAAGGTGGTCGAGGAACTTGGCTATTATCCGAACACACAGGCCCGGGCGCTGGTTTCGGGGAAGAGCAGAATCTTTGGTTTGATTGTTTCCGAAATTACAAACCCTTTCTTCCCGGAAATTGTCCAGTCTTTCGAAGATATCGCGGTTCGGCACAATTACGAAATCCTGCTGACTTCCACCATCCACGATCCCAAGCGTATGGAATTGGCTGTTCGCAGGATGATTGAACGTAGAGTGGATGGCGTCGCCATCTTAACGTTTGGAATGGAAGAGACGTTAATCGAAGATCTGCGTTTTCGCAAGTTGCCTGTTGTGTTCGTGGATGTCGGTCCCCACGTGCCTGGGGTCAGCAATATTCGCATCAATTATCAGCACGGCATCCGGCAGGCGGTGCAGCATCTAGCGGCTTTGAGGCACGTACGAATCGCCTTTATCAGCGGACCGCTGCACCTTAAATCCGCTGTCGCTCGAAAGACGGCTTTTGAAAAGTCTATGCACGAAATCGGGCGGGAACTTCCAACCGAATTGATGGTGGCGGGAGATCACCGGATGGAGGGAGGCATGCGCGGGTTAGTGGAACTCCTCGCCTTGCGTGATCGTCCGACTGCGGTTGTATGCTCAAATGACATGACCGCGATTGGAGTTATGCGGGAGGCCTACGACTACGGAATGATCATTCCGCGAGATTTATCGGTTGTAGGCTTCGACGATATCCGGCTTTCGAGCTTTACGACTCCGCCGTTGACGACTGTACAAATGTCGCAGACACTCCTGGCTGAATACGCGTTTAAAGCCTTGATCAACGAAGTGGAGGGAACGGCACCCTCGAAGGAAGGGACGGAATACGAGTTGATTACGAATCTTGTGTTGAGGGGGTCCACAGCTCTCGCACCGACGCAGAACCTTCCAGTGAAGCCGCTTTAATCATCAGCAGAATTGCTGACCCCCACCCAGCCCCATGAGAACCTTCGGATTCGAAGGTTCAATTTGAGCTTCCCGTTTCAGCGCGACTATGGCGTAGGCATGAAACACAATGATATCGCGCTTTTTCGATTGAAGGATAGATTCTCCTCCAGGTCCAACCCAGCGGTCGTTGCCGATGAGCAGCGGAGTGCCACCACCCTCCAGCATCGCCTTACCGTCGGCATCCTCGTACGGGCCGGTTATATTTCGTGAGCGTCCAACCATTGTTTTGTAATTGCTTTTTGTGCCACGGCAGCACAGATCGAAAGACACGAACAAATAGTAATATCCATTATGATGGGCGACAAAAGGGGCTTCGATTGCCTGCCAATTCCCCGGCAGCCCCGGAGGATTTGGCAGCGGGTTGTCAGGGCGCTTCCGGCTTGCCAAAAAATACAGCTTCGTGTCTTCTGTTGAGAGCTTGCCTGTCTTGCGGTCTATGCGGCGCGTCTTGATCCCGCTCCAAAAGCTGCCGAATGCCAGCCATGCGCGGCCCTGAGTATCAATACCGAGATTTGGATCAATCGCATTGAAATCATCTTCCGCGTGAGACTCCAGTACCAATCCTTCATCTTCCCAATGGAAGTTAGGACTCTTCGGATCGAGCGTTTTATTTGTAAGCAGCGCAATCCCTGAAGTGTTCTTTCCGAAAACGGAAAATGCGTAGTACAGATGGTACTTCCCATCGAAATAGGAAATATCGGGAGCCCACAGCCCCCTGGTTTTCGGACTTTCTTTCTTGATCCAGTCGGGAACGCCGTCGAATACGTAACCGCAATGGCTCCAGTGTTCTAAGTCCTTGGAGCAGCGAATCGGGAGCTCACCCTTGCGGTCGGGCCCGTTGGCAGTGGAGAACAGATACCACGTGTCTCCATCTTTAATGATGGAGGGATCGTGAGTAAACTCAACATCCCCCTCCAGCTTGAGTGCATGGGAGCGCGTCGAATCCGCCGATTTGGCGGTCGAAGCGCCAGTGCAGCCGAACAACAGTAAGGAGGACGAAGAACGCATTAGGGCTGAAGAGTTTCATTTTTTCTCCGGAATAATTTGCCCGCGTTGAGTAAATGTTTGCTTTCCAGGCTCAAGCGCTCCGAAAAGCCTCCTGTAAGCTATTGTGTAAGCCTTGATTCGTCAAGCATGATTCGCCACGCAGATTCCGCGAAAGGTCTTGGCCGGTATCCCAACGTCTATCGGCTCCAAATGCCGGTAATTACTTTTGCGTGGGAGTCTCCAGCATTCAGCGGCTGAACTCCGAAATTATCTTCAATGGTTCGCAGGATGTCATAGTGGTCGTAACGTCCCTCTACTTTTTGTCCCGCCTTGACCATGTCCCCTAAAAACACCGTGTAAATGTGATTGCTCTTTCTTTCCGGCGCCTCACTCTCATCAAAGGTCACAATAAGAAGCGTGCCTGCACGCGAGTCGCTGGGGAACCAGTTCTCGAGGAAGTTCTTGAGCCAGGTTGAAGCGGTGCCGAGATTTGTGTCGTGACCATCGTCGTCCATGTTTGGCGAATAAAACATATACGTCGGCAACGGTTTGTACTTGGAGTCCTTTGGATCCAGACGCGAGTTTTCCACGTCCGTTACAAAAGCATTGTGTGGGTTTTTCGTGTCCACAGAAACGACGTTCTTAAATCCTTGCTTTTGCACTTTGATGAAGCTTAAGAATGGAACGTGTTTGCGCCCGTACTTGGCTGCATCATTTAAGTAAGGCTCCCTTCCTGGCTTCGCGGGATAGTCTTCCGCATAATTTTTCCAGTCCAGTTCATCACCGATCGTTCTGTGCTGATTGTCATCCGGAAAGTCCTTCTGATCATCCCCGAATACGCCGCGCATGCCAAAAGTGCTTCCCGCTATTAATCCCAGATAATTAGGATAGGAAGGATGCGCCAGACCGTGAAAATCAGTGAACTCAACTCCCTCGTCAGCCAGTTGCTTTAGATATTTATCCTTGATTGCAGAGACGTAAGCCTGATTTTCTAAGACAACAATAAGCACTCGGTCGAAGTGTTTGTGCGGATTGGCGCCTGGAGTGTCCGCTGCTACGCTCGAAGTCGTTTGCTGCGCGGCGCAATTGATGGCAGCGACCATCAGCAAAATAAGGACAATGCGTCTCATTTGAGCTCCAATATTCCTACGTTAACATGTGCTCCGCAGATCGAAGGTCTCCGTATAGACGATTCTTGTACCATGAATAACGATGCCGCACCCGGTCAGTCACGCCAGCCTGAGAGTTCTGGAGTTCGAGTCACTGCGCCAGTTGTTGCGCGGATACACGCAGTCGCCATTCGGACAAAGGCTCATCGCGGAACTGGGTCCATCCACCGACCGTGATTGGATCGAAAATCAGCAAATCATGGCCAGCGAGATTCGCGAGTTCCGGCGCGTAGGAGGAAGGTTCGACTTCGCGGGGTTGCTTGAAATCACTTCGCACTTACAGAAATCAAAGATATCAGGCGCAGTTCTCGAGACCACCGAAATTCGCGACGTCGTTCTCGTGGTGGATCGAGCGGCAGAGTGGCGGCAGGTAGCCATGAATCCGCCTTCGGCAATGAAGGTGCCGTGGACGACAGTGGCGAATCTCTCCACTGGAATCGTTGACTTCACCGAGTTCCTGCGAGGGTTTCGCGGAAAGATTCAGCCCGACGGCACGCTCGAAGACAAGGCGTCGCCGGAACTCGCGCGAATTCGCCGCGAAACCGAAAAGCAGCGCCGCCAGATACAAGAGTCGCTCCGCGGTTATCTGCGCCGCCTGGCGGAGGGCGGAACGGTACAGGATGAAGTGATCACAATTCGCGGGGAGCGTTTTGTGATCCCGGTAAAAGTCGAGCAGAAGCGGCGTGTACAAGGCGTGGTGCACGGAGCGAGTTCCAGTGGACAGACTGTCTTTGTAGAGCCCCTCGAAACGATCGAACAAAATAACGAGCTGGTCCGGTTGCTGGACGAAGAACAAGCCGAGATTCACCGCATTCTGCTGGAGATGACGCGGCGAATCGGAGAGCACGCGGATTCGATCATCGCCGCTGTAGAAATAATCGGCGAAATCGAATTGCAGTTCGCCAAAGCGAGATTTGCCGAAGATTACAATTGCGTCCCAGTGGAGGGACGGGCGTCCCTGCCCGTCCATGGCGGGCCTAGTCCGCCTGTATCCGAGCAGTTGCTCCACGACCATGACAATTATCTAATTCTTCGCAACGCTCGCCATCCTCTTCTCGATCGCAATCTCAAATCGAAGTCGCGCGCCGTAGTTCCAATCACCATCGAACTGGAAGGCGAAGCCCGGGAACTTGTGATCACCGGCCCAAACACCGGCGGAAAGACCGTCGCTCTAAAGACTCTGGGTCTTCTTGCGCTCATGGCTCAATCCGGAATCCCAGTCCCCGCCGACCGCGCCGAACTGCCTATCTTCGACGCCGTTCTCGCTGACATTGGCGATTATCAATCCATCGAACAGAATCTCTCCACGTTCTCCGCCCATGTCACAAACATAGATTTCATTTCCCGGACCGCGACTCCGCAGTCACTGGTCTTGCTCGATGAACTCGGCTCGGCTACCGATCCCGAGGAAGGCGCCGCACTGGCAGTGGCTATCGCCGAACACTTTCGCCGCATCGCATGCGTCACCGTGATTTCAACTCATCACACTTCCCTCAAGGTTTACGGCGCGAACACAAGCGGTGTCGTGAATGCTTCCGTCGGATTCAACGAAGCCACTCTCCAGCCAACCTATGAGTTGAAAATTGGAGTGCCGGGAGCTTCCGCTGGAATCAACATCGCGCGCCGGCTTGGTCTTAATCCGTCAATCATTGAATCGGCATTCTCCCGGTTGGGAACCCAGGCCCGGGATGTGGGTCAATTTCTGGACCGCCTGCATTCCGATCTGCGTGAAGTCACGGAAGAACGAAATCAATTGCGAATCCGCGAAGAGGAACTTGAGCGGGAGAAGGAGCGTCTCAATTCTGAAGGCAAGAAAGAACAACAGGCAAAAGTCAAGGAAATGGAGAAGAAGCTGGAAAGCGTGCTGCGAGATTTTGAATATCATGCTCGCGAAGCCGTGACCGCGATCCAGGACCGGGCTGCCGCGCAAAAGCTGTCGAAGGATGCGGAACGTCGAATATCCAAACTTCGGCGGGACTTCCGCGAGCAATTCGATTCGACTATCGTGGCGCACCACACGGGCGCTGATCAAGACGATCCGGACGCGCAACCGCAGATCGTCAAGCATGTTTCCGAGGGCGACACCGTCAAACTTAAGTCCATAGGTCGCCAGGCCAGGATCGCGCGCCGTATTGATGACAATCATTTCGAGGTCGAAATCGGCGCAATGAAAATGAAAATTACGCGTGATGATGTCGCCGAGGTGCTGGTAAGCGACTCGATGTCTCCCGTCACCGCAGCGCGTGCCCGCGGGATTTCCGTCTCGCTTGAGAGCGAAAATCAAAATATGCCGTCAGAAATTAACGTCATCGGACGAACGGTGGATGAAGCCACCGCCGAAGTGGAAAAGTTCGTGGACCGGGCCTTCCTGGCGGGATTGCCGCGTGTGCGCGTCGTTCACGGCAGCGGCATGGGCATCCTGCGAAAGGCGTTGCGGCAGTTTTTGCAAAAACACCCTCATGTCGAATCGGTGGCAGAACCGCCACAAAATGAAGGCGGAGGCGGGGCCACGGTGGCGGAGTTGAAGGTTTAATGATGTCAAACTGCCGGTACCCCAGGTTCACGTCCGTTTTTTGGACGCTAAACTGGGGTTGATGGCGAGTCCGAGATCAACAGTAGATCATCGTCATGAAGCAGAAAATCACAGGCTTTCATCGAGACGATCAAGGTCACTGGGTGGCGGACTTGAGTTGTGGCCATACCCAGCATGTCCGGCACGATCCGCCGTGGCAGAACCGTCCGTGGACGGAAACAGAATTCGGGCGCGCCCAAAAAATTGGCGTCGAGCTCGAATGTAAAAAATGTGATGAAAGCGGGAGTCACGGCTAATTTCCTACAAGTTCCCACATCCGTGAAAGGATACAGAAGAGTTCGCCATATGAGCGATGTTTCGCCGCAGCTTGTCATCACCGCGCCGATTATGTTGGAGGGTTCTTCCGTTTGCCTGCAACCGCTGCGCCACGATCACGCCGCGCTTTTCTGGGAAGCGGCCAAGGAGGATACCGAAAACATTTTCCGATGGATTCCGTATTCAATGAGAACACCCGAAGACTTTCAGCGGGTGGTCGAGAAAGCATTCGCCGAACAGGAACGGGGCGAGTCGGTTGTATTTGCCACCGTCGAGTGCGCCTCACAGCGTGTCATCGGCAGCACTCGTTTTATGAATATTGATCGCGTCAACCGCCGGGTAGAGATCGGTTCTACCTGGATAGCGCCAGCATGGCAGCGTACATCCATAAATACCGAAGCGAAATATCTGATGCTGCGGCACGCTTTCGAAGTGTGGAACTGTATCCGTGTGGAATTGAAAACCGATGCCCTGAACGAGAAGTCTCGCAACGCCATCCTTCGCTTGGGAGCGAAAGAAGAAGGCATTCTCAGAAAACATGTGGTCACTTGGACCGGCCGGGTCCGCGACACTGTTTATTTCAGCATCTTGGATACGGAGTGGCTGCCGGTAAAAGCGGGCCTGGAAGCGAAGATGCGTCGAAGGGGATAGAGGCGGTCGAATCCAAAATAAGTTTCGGGATTCAAAACACTATTTCTGCACGGGTACCTGTGGCCGCATATACAGCAGTTGCCTTTTGCGTGCCGCAGCGATCAGAGGATTCAGCGCATCCACCGCGATTCCCAGGGTTCCTCCCGAAAATCCATCTATATACGCGGCGTTGACTCCAATGACCTGTCCCCGCGAATTGAAGACCGGACCCCCGCTGCCACCGTGAGCCGTAGGCGCATCGTAAACCAGCTTTTCACCAACCACGTCTCCCAGATGCCCACAGGTTGCCGACGGACGAATTAGCGAAAGGGCCGCAAGCTCATTGGCTGCGCCCTGATCATCGTTTCTCAACGCCAGCCGCTCGTAAACTGCCGGGGGTGCCTTCGCAACCATCCCTAAAATTCCCATAGGATATCCGACCACCGCGACGATTTCGCCGGGAGTGGACGGTTTGTCCGCGAACGGCAACGGCCGTAGCTGACGAACAGCCGCTGAATCGTCAATTTGCAGAATCGCGAGATCTCCTTCCGCAGTCCACGCCAGGGGAGTGATGTTTACAGGAGTCGTCAGACCTGGGAAAAAAGCCAGCAGCTTTTCAAGTTGCGGAGTCGCTCCCTTCGCAATCAGCGCTGTTGATTCCGCGTCTTCATACCATGGTTCAGCGACGTGACGATTCGTAGCCAACAATCCGTTGGCCACGACAAAGCCGCTACCCGAAATGCGGGCGCGCAGCGCTGGCTTCCGTCCCGGAAAACCAACGCGGTAAACTCCAAAAACGTAGCAAATTGAATTGCGGTAACGGTTCAGGACCATCGCCGGCATGGCCTCTTCTTGCTTGAGCCGGTTGACCTGTCCTGTTAGCTGCTGTAATTGCGCTTGAACGTCTTCATCGGTTGCGCGAGGTCCCCCGTAATAAATAAGAATTACGGTTCCAAAGACAAAGAATACCCCGAGCGTTACTTGGAGAACCCGCTGCCATGTTTCGCAGACAGGAGCTTCGCAGGCAGACTCATCTCGTTCGAGATTCTCAGTCATATTTGGTGAGGCCGGACAGGCGTACGGTGGGGGACATTAGGCGTTCGCCAGACACGAGTTCGACGTTCTATTGTCGGGGTGAACGGGCCAGTTTCCAACGGTACGGAAGGCAATGTCCGTGTGGCTTTAATCCCTTGAGTCATTTAGCTTGCGAAGAATCTCACGCGTGGTAATGGCTGAGAACCGGGAACTCCGAACTATCAACTGATTTCGTTTGGTCGCGGGATTCTTGCCAGCGGGCAATTCAGTCACTGCGACACTGCTTACTCAGTTAACCGCACCTAAGGCTCCGCTTTCGATCTGCACAAGTTACAATTCGATGGTGTCAGATACGCGGCTAAGGGGTTCAGATTGTTAGGGGAGATTCCTGTCCTTCCAGTTCAGTCCCGCGCGAACGTGCCCGAAGGAACCACGAACCATTGCTGAGGACCTTGTTCATTTCTTTGTCCCAGAGTCCGCGCCTTCGCGGTGTCGCCGAGGGGTCGGCAATCGGACAAAAGATTTCGGGCCGCTTTGTCGCGGGAACGCACATCGAGGATGTGTTGCGAGCAACGCGCATTGTGAACCAGTCTGGCCGCGGCGTTTCCATAGATAATTTAGGCGAGAACGTCTCTAATGCCACCGAAGCAAACGCGAGTGTGCAGCTTTATCATCGCCTGCTTGACGAGATCGCAAACCTCGGACTCGACGCGAATATCAGTTTAAAGCTCACGCACATGGGCCTTGACGTGGATGAGAATCTTGCCCGCGAGAACGTTACTCAGCTCGTCGCCAAGGCTGCGTCCATGTCTCCGCGCAATTTTGTTCGTGTGGATATGGAAGGCTCGGCTTACACACAACGCACGCTGGATTTTGTTCATGAACTTCATTCGGCGCCTGGAAATCAAGGTTGCGTCGGCGCGGTAATCCAGTCCTACATGCGGCGCTCGGAATCCGACGTCGAGAAGTTGCTCGCGCGCGGAATTCGCATACGGTTATGCAAGGGCGCATACAAAGAACCAGATGATATCGCTTTCCAGAAGAAGTCCGAAGTGGACGCGAATTACGTCAAATTAATGAAGAGCCTGTTAAAGAGCGGGGTCTATCACGGCATGGCCACTCACGATGAGAAGATGATCAACGAAACGAAGACGTTCGCCATTCGAGAAAAGATTCCGCGTGATTCGTTTGAATTTCAAATGCTCTACGGCATCCGGCGCGATTTGCAAGAGCAACTGGTTCGCGAGGGATGGCGAATGAGGGTTTACATCCCGTTTGGCGCCGAATGGTATCCCTACTTGATGAGGCGTCTTGCCGAGCGCCCCGCGAATATCCTCTTTATTGCCAGGAACTTGCTGAGGAAATGAAACGTTCCTTGGCTCTCCACGGCTAACTTCTGGTAGCATCGTTTTATGGGCAACAGTGGCCAAACCGGGCTAATTGAGGCCTTCGCCACGCTGGTTGGCCCGCACATTGACGACGAAAAAATTGACCTCGTCCGTAGTGCATTAACGATCGCCCGCACCGAATATCCCGATCTGAATATTGACCGCTATGTAAAGCGCATAGACGAACTGGCATTCCAGGCGGAGTCACGCATAACGGAAATTGGCGAGCCTTCCGAGACAATTTCGGCGCTCAATCATGTGTTGTTCGAGCAAGCGGGACTGCATGGCAACCGCGAAGATTATTATGATCCCCGCAATTCGTTTTTGAACGACGTTCTTGATCGCAGCCTCGGCATCCCCATCACCCTCGCGCTCATTTATATGGAAGTTGGACGGCGTGTGGGCTTTCCATTATTTGGTGTAGCCATGCCCGGGCATTTTCTGTTAAAGAATTATGATATTGATGGGCACGAGACTTTGATCGATTGTTTCAACGGCGGCGATATTCTGAACGCACAAGATTGTCAGCGGCGGCTCGACGAAATTTATTCCGGCCAAATGACTTTGCGTCCCGAGTTCTTATTCGCAGTGAGCCGGCGCCAAATGCTGACCCGCATCATCAACAATCTGAAAACGGTCTATATGTCGGCGAGGAATCTGAAAAAGGTTCTGCCGCTCGTGGACCTGCTGCTTGTTATTTATCCACGCTCTCCCGAAGACGTGAAGCAGCGCGCTCTGTTGCGCTACAGCCTGGGCCAGCCAAGAGCAGCGGCGGAAGATTTTGAAGAATATCTGAAAATGTCTCCNNCACAAAAATTGACGGGACGGACAGCGCACCATAAAATCAAATCACTTACCATTGGTTAAGCTTCCTTAAATACCTCATGCCACTTTACGAGTACGAGTGCAAGAAGTGCCATCACCGTTTCGAACGAATCCAGAAATTTTCGGACCCCTACGTCAAGAAGTGTCCCGATTGTGCTGGGTCCGTGGAGTTGGTGGTGTCCGCGCCTGCGGTCCAATTCAAAGGGTCAGGGTGGTACGTGAACGACTACGCCAAGAAGCCCTCGGCGGCTTCTTCTTCAAGCGGAGATTCCGGTTCCAGGGGAGAGAGCGGCTCGAAGAGCGAGTCCGGTTCAAAAAGTGACCCTGAGTCGAAAGGCGAGGCGGACTCAAAATCAAAAAAGGATGAGAAATCAAAGCCAGACTCCTCAGCCTCAAACAAAAAGTCCGAAAAAAAGAGTTCTTCCCGCGAAAAGTCTTAACGTAGACCCAGGCGTCCCCGTCTGGGTGGGTGAGCGCATCCTCACTGAGGCAGCTTGAGAGAGTTCCTCCAAACCATCGCATCTTGCGCCGTGAATCCCAATCTCCAAAATCTCATCTAATCTTCTGATAGTCGTTATAACGAGGATTATTTCCATGATCAACATTCGGCGGAGTGAGGACCGGGGTGGAGGCGATTACGGCTGGCTGAACACCCGCTATACATTCTCTTTCAACACATTTCACGATCCGAAGTTCATGGGATTCCGTTCTCTTCGAGTCATCAATGAAGATCACGTCGCGGCCGGTCAGGGCTTCCCCATGCACCCCCATCGGGACATGGAAATAATTACTTATATTCTAGAGGGCGCGCTTGAACATAAAGATAGCCTCGGAACGGGCTCGGTAATTCGTCCGGGAGACGGGCAGCGCATGAGTGCAGGAAGCGGCATCCGGCATAGCGAGGCGAATCCCTCAAAAACCGATGCGGCGCACCTTCTCCAGATGTGGATTCTGCCGGACCGCGAGGGTATTAAGCCAAGCTATGAGCAAAAGGCTTTCCCGTCCGAAGAAAAGCGCGGCAAGTTGCGCCTGATCGCGAGTCCGGATGGCAAGGACGGTTCAGTCACCATTCATCAGGATGCGCGTTTGTACGTCACTCTTCTCGCGCCCGGCGAAACCGTAACGCAGGCTATTGAACCCAATCGGCACGCCTGGCTGCAAGTTGCCAAGGGTTCAGTAGAGTTGAATGGAGAGAGACTGAAGCAGGGCGACGGCGCGGCTGTGAGCGATGAAAGAGAACTGACGCTTGAAGGCACAGAAGACGCCGAAGTATTACTTTTCGACCTGGCGTAAATGCGTTGGGTCACAGCGCACGCAAATGTGTTCTGGACTTTCTCGTGCGCAATTTTCGCCCAAAGTACAGAGTGGCCCTATGAGTCCTACAGTTTTATCGGGATTGTTCCATTTTTGAATTGGACGTATTTTGGGCACAGTGCCTCAGATATCCTACCTTTTCAGGCAGGGGTTCGATAAAAATCGAACTCCTGCTCCTGTCCTCTAATCCAAAACAAAGAATTACGGGTCGCAAACCTTCCCGCTCAATCGCTGGACGCCCAACCTGCTTCCCCTTTATCATCCCCTCACCGTGATCGGACAGAGCATAGCGCATTACCGCATTCTTAGCCGCTTAGGGAGCGGTGGCATGGGTGTTGTGTACGAGGCTGAAGACCTCACCCTCGGCCGGCGCGTTGCCTTGAAATTTCTGCCGCCAGAGGTAGCCAGCGAAGCCGCTGTTCTCGACCGTTTCCTGCTGGAGGCCCGCGCCGCATCTGCCCTCAATCATCCGAATATCTGCACCATTTATGCCGTCGAGAACGCCGGCGGCCAGTCCTTCATCGCCATGGAATTACTCGAAGGGCGGAGTCTCGACGTGACCCTTGCCAGCGGCCCTATGTCGCTTGATCGCTTGCTCGAAATCAGTGCCCAGCTAGCCGACGCTCTGGATGCCGCCCACGGCAAAGGAATTGTTCACCGCGACATTAAGCCCGCAAATGTATTCATCGCCCAGCGCGGTGTCGTGAAAATACTCGATTTCGGGCTCGCCAAATTAATACAAGCCACGCAAAACGCAACCGAAACGATGGCGACGATGGAGCATCCTGTCCCGGCGCACCTGACAAGCCCCGGCAGCACGGTCGGCACCATCGCATATATGTCTCCGGAACAGGCCCGCGGTGAAACCCTTGACGCTCGTACCGATCTTTTTTCACTCGGCACCGTGATGTATCAGATGGCGACAGGCAAGCTTCCCTTTGAAGGAAAAACTTCTGCCGTGGTCTTCCACGCCATTCTTGAGCGCGAACCTGTTCCCGTACTCCAACTCAATCCTGGGATGCCTGCGAAGCTCCAGGAAATTATCGTCAAAGCTCTGGAAAAAGATCGCGACTTGCGCTATCAATCTGCCGCCGATTTGCGTGGAGACCTCAAACGGCTTCAGCGCGATAGCGGTATGCAGCGGAGCAAAGCGTCTTCGTCTGCGGTTCCCGTCGCCGCTGAGCCATCTGTGATTCGGCCCTCAAGCAGTTCCAAGCTCGTCGCTGCTGCCCGGCAAAACAAATTCGGCGCCGGAATCACGAGCTTGATCGCTTTAGTCCTGATCGCAGCCGCAGCCTACGGAATTTATGCGTTTGTTTCGCGAAATCGGACTATGCCCTTTCAAAATATCTCTGTCAGAAAAGTTACAGAAAGCGGCAAGGCGGCGCTGGTCGCTATTTCCTCCGACGGAAAATATATTTTGAACGTTGTGAATGAGGGTGGAGAGGAAAGCCTCTGGCTGCGCAACGTTCCCACGAACAGCGATACTCAGGTCATTCCACCAGCTCAAGTTCATTACAAGGGGCTTCGTTTTTCTTCCGACGGTAACTATCTTTACTTTATTCGCAGCGAAGCCGGCAACGACGCGCTCGAGTATCTTTACCGCGCTCCCATGCTGGGAGGAACCCCGCAAAAGCTGGTCACTGATATTGATTCCAACATTACGTTCTCGCCCGATGGACGGCAGTTCGCCTTCATCCGCTATGGCGACCCCGATCCCGGCAAATACCGCATCATTCTAGATTCTGTGGATGGCGGCGACGAGAAGACGCTCGCCAGCGGCCCCGAAACCAACTGCCTTTTCGGCCTGGCATGGTCTCCCGACGGCAAAACCCTGGTCTGCGTGAATCTTCAGCCCGACGGCGCGCTCACCGGCCTGCTGGCGACGGAGGTGAGCACCCATCAGCAGAAAACGATCTTCCACTCCGACGGCATCCTCGGTAATCCCGTCTGGCTGCCCGACGGCAGAGGCGTACTGGTTCTGTCCCGTGACTTGTCCTCGAACTACACCCGCAATCAGATAGACGTTGTGTCGTATCCCGCGGGGAAATACCGCGCCATTACCAGCGACATTAACGATTACTCCGATCTCGGTCTCTCTGCTGACGGCCACACTCTCGCGACGGTGTTGGCCGAGCACCATTGGGATCTTTTTCTTGTCCCGGCAGCTGCGGCAGGAAGCGGCCAGGCGCAGCAGGTAACTTCCGGCCAGCCCGTCAACTCCTTGAGCTGGACGCCGAGCGGACAACTGATCGTCGAACAGGAAGCGGCACTGAACCTGCTTAATCCTGATTCCGGCAACAAGACCGCATTGCCCGTCGAAGCCCACACCGCCGCCGGTTTCCCGTCGGCCTGCGCCGATGGCCGCTACGTCGTCTTTGCCCTCGCCGGCCATGCTGGCGGAAAAAATGAGATCATCGCCCGTATGGACGCAGGCGGCGGAAACGTGATCCCACTAACCCCCGATGGGAAGGTTAACGAGGATCCGGTTTGTTCTCCCGATAGCCGGTCGGTACTTTATCGCGACGTCGCCAATGGCAATAAACTGATGAAGGTCTCCATTGATGGAGGCCCCTCGCAAAGGATTTCTGATCAGTCAGCGCCCTGGGGTATGGGCATTTCACCGGACGGGAAGCTCGCGGCTTTTGCCACCTTCCAGCACGTAAGAGAGCACCACGAGATGCTGGCTCTGTCCTCCCTCGAATCCAATCAAACGGTCAAAATGCTCGATTTCCAGCGTCCTCCTTTGGGACCCGTTCGCTTCAGTCCCGACGGCAAAGCAGTCGTCTACTCCACTCGCGATCACGACGTGGACAACCTCTGGCTCCAACCGCTCGACGGTTCCCCCGGAAAGCAAATTACAAATTTCACTTCCGAACACATCGGCGATAGCTTTGGCTGGTCCCCCGACGGCGGCAAACTCGCCATCATCCGCGGACATGTCGATTCTGATGTCGTGCTGATCCGCGATTCCAAGCAGTGAACACAGCCTGCGGCAGGTGTAGCCAAACCTAATCCTGCGAGACGAACCCCGCGAAAATACAGCCCCGGACGGGCGAACCAGGTTAGCTCAGCACCTCAGTATGCCGGGAAGCGTGGGAAGAGATTCAAGTCCAGAGATACGACCGAGTTCTCCCACAGAGTCAGAAAGTCGGGACGTACCCTCCTGGCCGCAGGAATTGTCTGGTTCCACCGGCTAGGGTTGCCGTATCCGGGCCAATTCTGCGAGGTTCCACAGAGCATTTGCGCTCAACAAAGTCCATAAGCAAGTCAGCGCCAAGTTGCGATGCTTGCTTTCCAATAGATCCGCAACTATTCCCGCAACGAATAACATCAAGAACGGCACGGCCATCAGTTGAAATCCAAGTCCAGGGTAATGCGGGGAAGCCATGCTCATCAAAAGAAACAGTGCCGCAACCAGCAATGGGGCCGAGTTGCCGAAATAGCGCGTCCGTGGCCACAGCAAATATGCAAGAAGTGCTACTGGCAAGGCAAGAACCAATGCCGGACCGCTTTGTCCCAGCCGCGCAAGCGCCTGCGAATAATCTCCGCGCATCGCGAAAGCCCGCCAAGTTACCTCCCAAAAGTTTGCGTGACGCATCCCCTGCCAAAAAACTGCACTCTGAAAAGCATAGGAAAAATAGAGAAGGAAAAATGCCACCGCGGAGGCCGTCACCCAGATTGCGAAAACAGCGCCGCGTCGCCCTGGCGCGAGATATAGCATGAATCCCAAAGCGACGGGAGCCACAATTATCAGCGAGAACTGAGACCCAATGGCGAGAACCAGCGACAATCCCAGTAATAATGTGCGCCGCCAGTTCCAGAAAACGACTTCCCGCGGAGCATATAGAGTGTGCGCAACGGCGATCGCAGTAAAGATAGCGCCGAACGCTCCCCATGCCGCGCCCATCTCAGGTTCGGCAGACCACAGCGTGCTCGACTTTATTATTTCGGGCGAGAAGCAATACAGTGTCAGTGCGACATATCCGCCAGCATTGCCATACAACCTGCGAGCTACATACCATAACGAGGCACCCAGAAGCGTGCCGAACAACAAGAAGGGTAATCTCTCGAGCCAAAGCCAGTGTGGTGGGGCAGAGGCTTGCGGAGACCCATGCCAGCCAAGAAGCGGCGCAGACAAAATCAAATACCAAAGCGGCGAATGATTGGGATCGTAACCTTGATTCGATTCGATCTCTATCGGGGGAAGGGTTCCGGCCTCAATCCGTGCATCGGATGGCGCTCCCGCTATGGATTTTCCATGCCACTGGCGCAATCCTTCCTGAACGCGAAACAAATCCGCGGAGTTTACCTCGACGGCGGGGGTTCTGTGCGCGATCAGCCACAGGCACTGCGCCATGAACACTAAAAGCAGGATCGCCGCCAATACTTGCGGACGTCCAAAACGTTCCCGGCTGAAAAATGCGCGCATGGAGGAAGGCGAGTGTTTTACCATGAGCGGGGACGATTCGGGAAATGCACGAGATTAACAAAGCCGATCGGGACGAGACTAAGGCGGACTCTCCACCTGCATCAGATCAATCCGAGCAACAGCGCCCGCTTGGTGAAATCTACTCGGTCCAGCAGGCGCAAACCCCGCGGCTGCCTTTCGATGATCGCATGTCCAGGATATTCCTTGGGACTGGCGGGCTACGTCCAATATGGCGGTTGTTTCTCTATCTGGCAATGTCGCGCGCTTTGTTCTTATTGCTTGACGCCATCCTGAATTATGCGGCCGAACACTTCGACGTGCTACAACTTTGGATCGAACTGGCTTCGGAGGTGGTGCTGCTGCTCGCTGCCGTGGTTCCCGCCCTGATTATGGCCCGCCTTGAATGGCGGAGGCTGGATGATTATGGGCTGCCGAGGCGTCGCGCCTTCGGCAAGCTGTTTTGGACTGGTGCGGTTTGGGGAATCGCTGCCCTTAGCGTATTGATTTTGGCATTGCACGGGACGGGCGCTTTCACCTTCGGAAAACTTGCCTTACACGGATCGCGAATTTTAAAGTTCGCCGCGTTCTGGGGCTTGTTTTTTCTTATCGTCGCTTTCGCAGAAGAATTTCTGTTGCGCGGCTACACACAGTTCACTTTATCGCAAGCAACAAGCTTTTGGCCTGCAGCCGTACTACTGTCAATCGCATTTGGGGCCATCCATTTCTTGAATCCGGGAGAGGCCTGGCAAGGTATCCTTGCCGCGGCGGGCATCGGGTTTTTCTTCTGCTTGACGTTGCGGCGAACCGGAAGCCTTTGGTTCGCCGTTGGCTTTCACGCCGCGTGGGATTGGGGAGAAAGCTATTTGTATTCCGTCCCGGATAGCGGCGGCGTCTCTCCCGGACATCTTCTGAAGTCCTCATTCCACGGCCCCAAATGGCTGACCGGAGGTTCGGTTGGCCCCGAGGGCAGCGTTCTAATCTTCGTACTTCTGCTACTGCTCTGGATTGTGTTTGATCGCTTTTACCCAGAAGTGAAGTACGACCAGAATCCGCCGATCAAGATAGTTGCTGCATAAATAGCAGCCTTGGCTTTGTGAAATCTTGGTTTGTGAAGTCTGGTTTTATGAAGTAAAGACCTGATGGCTAATATCCGCAGATTGGGCGACAATGGCGGAAATCAAGCCAGACGAAAATGATTTAACGAGGTGATGCATGGATCAAAAGAGAGAAGGCGCTCCGCAGATTGGACCCCACGACCCCGAACATTTAGGCAGCCGCCGGGACCCGGAGGAACGCCACACCCATCACGAAAGTCAGGAACAAGAAAAATCATTCGATAAGACTCTCGCGGATTCTTTCCCCAGCAGCGATCCACCCTCATCAATTCCGGATCCCGACGGCGATCTAGGAGCATCGCCGGAAAGCTCCGATGATTCGCTACTGGCTGGGCTGAAGGCGGGAAGTTGGGCCGCGCTCTCGATTGATGACCGCAAAGTTGTGGGCGCAGGCGCGACCCAGGAAGAAGCTGAAGCAGATGCGAAAAAGCGCCATCAAAGTCAGATTGAGCTAGTGCAGGTGCCGCCGGCGAAGAAGTTGGAGAAAGCGTCTTGAAATGGAATGGTTGTTGCTTTGAAAGGGCGCGGCTTTCAGCCGCGCCGTTCGTTCTTGGCTAGTTTTACGGCATGCCTGAAGGCATGCCCTTTCAAAGCAGCTTATGCGTTAGGGGTGGATAGGGAAATAGAGGGGAAGTCGGACAAACTATTTCGGGTTCTCAAGTAGCAGATATTCGGGTTCCACCCAGATGGAATCCATGGAGCCTGCCTTTCCCAGCACCTGTCCGACGTGTAGCTCAACAATGGTGTCCGAGTCGCCCTATTTAAATAGCGGTTTGTCCTCCGCCGTCACGGGCATGACTATTCTTCCTGGAACCTCGCTACTTGCAGGACGAGCCGCCGGGGGCATAGAAGCACTGCTCGGATATGTTTCGCCATCGAACGGGACTACTGCCTCATATAGAGGCTTCCCCGTGACAACGCTTATGTCATGCCAGCCATTCGATGTTGCGGCTAAGACGCGGACTGGAAGGCGCACTCTAGGGATTTTCGTGATGACACGATAGGACGTACCTTCAGGAGCGAGTATCAACAGAGTACACCCGCCTGTCCCACACCAACCGTCGGACGTGAGGTAAACGATGGCCTCCCGCGTTCCATCGTCTCGCAGGTCAACGAATGCAGCGGAATATCGGGTTGTTCTTCCTTTGGTCGGAACTCCGATGTAACTGCGAAGGAAATCCTCTAAGGAGTTATTCAAGGGCGGGCGCTGTTGTGTTTGCGCAAAACCGCTCAGAACGAACATGAAGCCCGCCAGGAGGGCAACAACCATTGCACGATGTGGCGCAATTAACCGGCTTCGTCGCAATGCGGCATCATCTTTGAGGTTTGGTGGAATACCGACTAGCCTTATGGTGTCTCCGACTTTCATGCGGCCAATCGAAAAGCTATCCAAGGCATCCCCGCACTCAAATGTCCAGGTTCTTCACGTCCAGCGCATTCTCTTCAATGAACTTTCGCCGCGATTCCACGTCTTCGCCCATTAGGGTGGTGAAGATGGTCTCGCACTCGGCGATGTCCTCGAGCTTCACTGAAAGCAGAGTTCGCCGCTCGGGGTCCATCGTAGTCTCCCAGAGCTGCGGAGCGGTCATTTCGCCGAGGCCTTTGTAGCGCTGTACCACGAAGTCCTTGCGGCCCTCAGCCAGAACGTATTCAAACAACTCCCTAGCGGTTTGCTTTTCGACGATTTGCGGCTCGGGGGGCTTCTTCTTCGCTCCAGCTTTTCCGGATGCATCCGCGGCAGATTTCTTTGAGCCTGTCTCAGCTTCTTCATTCTCGGCGGAATCGTCAGCAGCGTTCGCATCCGCCTTAGCGACTTTGCTAATGGTCTCAACCACGAATGGAGGTTCCATGTACGGTTCAATCTGCTTGAACTTAGAAAGCAGTTGCCTATATTCCGCTGTGGAGGCCAGTTCCCAGTTGATCAAATGCTCAGCGCCCTGCGAATTCACGTACCGCACTTCCCACAAGTTGTGTTCTTCTTCAAAGCGGCTTTCGACTTCTTTGAAGGCAAGTGCTTTCTGTACCTTCTTCAATTCCTTTTCCAGCTTTTCGATTTTCTTTGGCGGAGAATTCTTCTCGCCCTCAAAATCTGCCCGCTTCGAAAGATCGAGCTTGGGCAAAAGCTCAGTAACGTGTTCGTCGCGCAGGCGTTTCCCGACTTTGTCGAAGAACGTCAAATATTCGTTTAAGACGGTGATGAAGCGAGCCAGATTCGTGCCTTCCAACTTAGCCGCGCCTTCACCGTAACGGACGATCAACCCATCCGACGCGCGCTTCACCATTACTTTTACGAACTCGCGATCGTCTTTGATGTACTGCTGCGACTTGCCCTTCTTGATCGAATAGAGCGGCGGCTGCGCAATAAAAATGTTCCCGCGTTTGATTAAGTCCTGCATGTGACGGAAAAAGAATGTAAGCAGTAACGTCCGGATGTGGCTTCCGTCCACGTCGGCGTCGGTCATCAGGATAATTTTCCCATAGCGCAGTTTCGATGGATCAAAATCCTCCTTCGAAATGCCTGTGCCGAGCGCCGTAATCATGGCGCGAATCTCTTCGTGCCCAAGCATCTTGTCGTAGCGAGCTTTCTCGACGTTGAGAATTTTCCCCTTCAGCGGAAGAATGGCTTGAAAGCGCCGGTCACGTCCCTGCTTCGCCGTACCGCCTGCCGATTCACCCTCTACCAGGAACAGTTCGCACCGCTCTGGCTGCCGTTCGGAACAATCCGCTAGTTTGCCTGGCAGGCCACCACCATCGAGTGCCCCTTTTCGGCGAGTCAGGTCGCGTGCTTTCCTCGCGGCTTCGCGAGCGCGTGCGGCTTCGATCGCTTTGTTAATGATCTTCCGTCCGACCGTCGGGTTCTGCTCCAGGTAAGCACCGAGCCGCTCATTCACGAATGCCTGGACGATCCCAGCGATATCGGAATTCAATTTGCCCTTGGTCTGGCCTTCAA
>PNAR01000033.1 GCA_003169715.1 Acidobacteriaceae bacterium
GGAGACGCCAGTGATCTTGCGCAGAAAATTGAATTCGCGTTCTTCCACCCCCATGACGTCGAGCAAATCGTGAAACGGGGACAAGAGATATATCTGGCCCACACGTGGAGCCAGGAGAAACTAAACCTTCTGAATCCCATCAGCGAACTCCTGTGAGCGCTCGCGCTTTGCGAGTTTTATTAATGGGCGTCCGAACGTTGTCGAGCTCGCTATTCGTGCTGGACCGTCTTGTAGCGTGCTTCGGGGGATGATCGGCGTTCTTGCGAGCGATGCGGAACATCCCGTGGTTAGGGAGTTCTTCGAACTGTTTAAGACTCCCTGGGAATTCTACCGCAGTGGCGCCCAATACGAGGTGCTGATTTGCTCTGACCTTCGGTTGCCAAGCAATTCTGCCAAACTCATTTTGGTTTATGGGGCCGAGCAGAAATCGTTCGATCGGCAGAAGGGTATTGAATTACATTCGCAAAGCGCGGACACAGTTCTCTTATATAAAGGGAGCCGAATCCCAATCTATGGCGGCTGCCTCACGTTTAAGAGTACCGGACTCCAGACACTCCTCCACGAAAGTACCCAGAGACCAGCGGTCATGGAAATCGCGTCGAACGAACAAAAGTTTGTCCGCGTCGGCTTTGACTTGTTTCAGGAAATTCGTCATCTCTTGACCCGCGGTCAGCCACTGGCCCAAGCCCAAATCCCGGCTCTCGAACTGCATATCACTTTCGTTCGTGATCTGATCCTCAGTTGCGGAATTACTTTGCTTGAAATCCCGCCGGTTCCGGCGGGATTTAGTTTTATCGTTTGTCTCACGCATGACGTAGATCATGCCGGAATCAAAAATCACAAATTCGACCACACGATGTTTGGATTCTTGTATCGTGCTTCCGTCGGTTCCTTGATTGACTTGTTTAGAGGAAGAAAGTCGCTGAAACACGTCGCGGTAAATTGGATGGCGGCGTTCTCGCTACCACTGGTCTATTTGGGCCTGGCCAAGGACTTCTGGATTCAGTGTGATCGCTATGTTGACATCGAAAAGGGTCTTACTTCGACATTCTTCGTGATACCGCGCAAGGCGAATCCGGGGCAAGGCCAGGATGGTCCTGCTCCGTCGAAACGAGCAACTCGATATGATGTTTCGGAAATTGCAGACCAAATCGCCCGGCTCCTTTCCGCCCGTTGTGAAATTGGGCTCCACGGAATTGATGCGTGGCGCGACGAAACGAAAGGTCGTGCGGAGTTTGAGCAGATCCGGCGCGTCACCGGCGCGGCAGAGCTTGGGGTGCGTATGCACTGGCTCTTCTTCGACGAACAGTCGCCGGCAATGCTCGAAAAGGCCGGATTCTCCTACGATTCAACAATCGGGTACAACGAAACAATTGGCTACCGGGCCGGCACCACGCAGGCCTTCAAACCGCTCGGCGCGGAACGAATCCTTGAGTTGCCGATGCACATCATGGATACGGCTTTATTTTATCCCACCTACCTGAACTTGTCTCCAAAGGACGCTCGAACTGTCGTAGCTCCTCTCATCGAAAATGCGGCTCGGTTCGGCGGAGTGTTGACCGTTAACTGGCATGATCGCAGCATTGCCCCCGAGAGATTGTGGGATGATGTATACATTAGATTGCTCGAAGACTTGAAAGGGAGACAAGCTTGGTTTGCTACCGCCAATCAGGCTGTTTCGTGGTTTAGAAAGCGGCGGGCGGCAATGATTGAAAGCGCCACCTTTTCAGGGGACGCGGCCCGTCTGAAAGTATCGTTGAGTCAAAACGATGACGATCTGCCCGGACTGAGGATTCGATTATATAAAGCCGCGCTTGGGCAAACCTCTAGCTCCGGACGAGCAGGGCGGGAAGATGGTGCGTTCGTTGACGTTGTTTGTAACAATTCTGGGGAAATTCAAATTGCCCTTTAATCCCTATATCCGCATCGCCGCAAAGGAAATGGCAGTTATCTAATCGTTCCGAACTAAATTTGCTATGTCATCGAACGAACTTGTTTTGGCACAATTTGGATGCGGTTATTGGGGCCCCAACCTGCTGCGCAACTTCTCTGCATTGCCGAATTGCTCTGTGAAGTATGTTGTCGATTCGAGCGCGGAACGACGCGCCTTTGTCGAAAGAAACTTCCCGAAAACGGCCGCGATCGAATCATGCGAGAGCGTTTTGAACGATCCAGAAGTCAAGGCGGTGGTGATTGCAACTCCTGCTGAAACCCACTTCGCCTTGGCGAAGCTGGCGCTCTGCGCTGGCAAACACGCCTTTGTCGAGAAGCCGCTGGCCACGAAAGCCAGCGAGGTGGACGAACTAGAAAAGTGCGCTACCGAGCGAAATCTTGTCGTCATGGCAGGGCACACGTTTATTTACAACTCTGCGGTCCGCTACGTGAAGCAACTGATCGACGCGGGTGAATTGGGAGAGATCCGCTATATCTACAGTCAACGTCTCAACTTGGGTCGTATCCGCGCCGACATCGACGCGCTGTGGAATTTTGCGCCCCATGACATCAGCATCATCCAATACTGGCTTGGAAACCCGGAACCGGTTTCCATTTCCAGACAGGGTATGGCTTACATGCAGGACGG